>CAIVGC010000100.1 GCA_903905335.1 uncultured Methylococcaceae bacterium | reverse complement strand
AAGACCGATCAATACAAATCTTATAAGCATCTGAAAAACATCACATTCGTCATCCCGGCATGGACTGCAAAGGATCCAGAGTACATGGATGTACATATCGTATAGTAGAATTCTTATCATGAAACTTATAGTGATACGACTTATTGCCATCCATGGCAACTGGTTTCCGGCGATCCATGCCGGAATGACGGCTTACCCACTATGATTCACTTAGAGTCATATTTAGGAAAGATATCTACTGATAGCTTTACTTTTGCTAATTATGGCTAGCAACTTAAAGCGGGACAGGTACTAGACTTAACCTTGCCCTTTGCCCTTTGCCCTTTGTCTGTGCTTAGCTAAAATTGAACGATTAAGCTAGTATCCCGTCTTAAGTTGGTAGCCCTAATTATCTTATAGGTATTTTTACTTACTTATGTTGTTTTTTTTATTAAAATACGGTAAATTAAAGTTGTGAAATTTGGCTCTAAAAAAATCAGGTCATGAAATGATAGAGTCATACACTTACAAACTATAAGCCTGAAAACAAATCACCATTAAAATTTTTCGAGGAACTGAACATGAAAAAACTATTTAATAGAATTAAAAACATATTTTCACAAAACAAAAGCCAGCTAGACAAAGAAAAAGGAGCAACTATGGTAGAATACGCGATCATGGTTGCGTTAATAGCGGTTGTTTCAGTTGCTATCGTTAGATCCTTAGGCACAACTGTGAGTACACAATTTAATTCCGTTAACGTTGCATTGGGTTAATTTTTTTCCAATTAGTTTTTAGTTAATGAAAAACAAAAACTCTAAAGTTTTACTTTCAAATGTTACGCATATTTATAATGTTTTACAGTTAGTTAAAAACATCCTGAATTTATAAAACATGCGTAACATTTTCCATCAAGTTGCGTTATAAGTTAAATCCTAATGAGTTCAATTAACCCTGCAAATGAAACCAATCTTCGTCACTCATTTGCACCTAGGCCTCGCAACATAGTTGAAACCGGGCTTTCTAGCGATCTCATTTCTTCTTTAATCTGTAAGCTTATATACGCCGATAGCATACTCGATTTACAGCAACTTTCAGATAAAATAGCCTTAAGTGGAAATATTGTCGAAGTTATTTTAGATGAATTACGAAAAAAAAACTGGATTGAAATACTTGCCGCATCATATTCCAGTGATGGCGAACGCTATAAACTAACTGACAAAGGCTTAACTGAAACCTTATCCATCATACAAAATAAAAGCGGTTATATAGGCCCCGCTCCCGTACCACTTGAACAATACATTCGCGTTGTGCAAGCTCAAACCATACAAAACGCCAAAATAACTCGTGACGACGTACACAAAACGTTTGAACACATCACCATAGATCCTCAACTTTTGGATCAACTGGGGCCTGCCATGCACTCAGGAAGAGCCATTATGATTTACGGCCTACCTGGCACTGGCAAAACCTTTATTTGCAAACGTTTAGCCAATTTATTGGGGGATTCTGTTTTGTTACCCTACGCGCTCTCAATTGACGAAAACATTATTCAGTTTTATGACCCCTCCTTACACCGCTTAGCTAAAATTCCCGCAGCTCCTATAACCACAAACCTTCAACAAGGAGCAGATCCCCGCTATATTAAATGCCAAAGACCCGTTGCTATCAGCGGAGGCGAATTAACGCTGGAAATGCTAGAAATAAATCATGATCTAAGCGCGCGCATATCTGAAGCGCCTATGCAACTTAAAGCTAACAATGGCATGTATATTATCGACGACCTAGGTCGTCAACGTGTATCACCCAATGATCTTTTCAATCGTTGGATTATCCCTCTGGAAGAAAAGCAAGATTATCTTAGCCTCAATAACGGCAAGCGAGTAAAAATTCCATTTGATGTAATTCTTATTTTTTCTGCGAACATTAACCCCTTGACACTTGCTGACGATGCTTTTTTACGTCGGCTTGGTTATAAAATCAGGTTTTCTCCAATTAATGAAGCGCAGTTTGCAGCCATATGGACTGCAGATGCCCTTGCACTAAACATAGATAGCCCAGCTAGTTTATTTGAACTCATCTTTGCTCGCCACAAACAGGAAAATCGTCCCTTAGTACCCTGCCTACCTAAGGACTTATTAGGCTTAATAAATGATCAATGCAAATACCAAGGCGTAGCGAAAGTTGCCACAGAAGAAAGACTCAACATCGCATGGGAAACTTATTTCATTAACATTGAAAGTAAAGGGATTAACGGATGAATAATCGCTCCACAATTGCACTGATTATTGCACTAATTCTGTCCGGCGCAGCCGCTATGATAGCCAAAAATTGGATAGATGAACAACAAGCCAGTAACAAACCCAATCCTACCGATTCTAAAATAGAGACTGTTCAGGTATATGTGGCTGCATCTAAAATCACTTATGCCAGCCGTATCGAAAATATGCAGATAAAATTGATCCCCTGGCCTAAAGAGGCCTTACCAGAAGAGGCCTTCACAGAAGAGGATGTCAAAAAAAATCCTAATGCCATTATAGGTAACATAGCTCAACGTGATTTCTCTACTAATGAAGTTTTGTTAAAACCACAAATTAAAGAACACCTAGTTGGCAGGAGCTTATCGGTACTTATTAAACCAGGGCAGCGCGCCTACAGCGTCCGCGTTGATGATGTGGCAGGCGTTGCTGGTTTTATATTACCCGGCAACAAAACCGACATAATTATTACCGGCAAAGGCAATACAGATATTAGTGCCGGAGACACGGTGACTAACAAACAAGACGTTACCATTGCATGTCAAGATAAGTCACCAGGCTATATGTATATTACCAAGACTTCAACAGGACTGCCTCGTGAAACCTATACCTTATTACGTAACATTAATATTCTTGCTAATGACCAAACTACAACTCAGGAGCAAGATAAGCCCATTGTAGCCAGAACTTTGACTTTAGAAGTTACCCAAGCTCAATCTGAGTGCCTTTCCGAAGCAACAAGAGTGGGTAGCTTGATGTTTACACTAAGAAACAGCGAAGACAGCTTTAATGACGAACGAAAACCAGATGAACAAGTACCTACGCCACATAAGCCTGAACCTATCAAAGCCGCACCCATAACCCTAAAAGTACTACCTTGGAGCAGCCAAGAATTCCAAATGTGTGAAGTCGGAGTTTCTTGCTAACAACACACAATTATGTAAATTATTTCCTGATTATAAAGATGCTTCAGCAACACCGCCATACCGGCACGGATTGCCAGCGTCTAGTTTATATTTACAAGATTTCATGCTATCTGGGTTCCGGCAATCCATGCTGTAACGATGTTTATTTTAAATTAGCTGAAGCATCTTGCTAATCAAGAATTGTTTTATAATTTAGCCCATAAATTAGAGTGTACTTTAAAGCAATACTCAAACGCTTAAATAAAATTATAGAGGGTATATCCTTGTTCAATATCTATTCAAAAAAGCTGATTACTTCAGCTTATGTACTATTATTAACGCTCCCTCTTCAGGTCGGTGCCGAAATCACTAGCAGCGCAGACAGTAAACAAGCCTTTTATCAGGTTCCTATTAATAAATCATTGCTGATTAACTTTGACAAAAACTACACTAAAATCACTAAAGGTAATGATAGCATCGCCGATATCACGCTATTGTCACCGGGAAAGATTTTACTAAGAGGCATCCAAATAGGAGGCACTAATGCTACGATTTGGGATAATGATAATAAAGTCGCGTTAGTCCTAGATGTTCAGGTCACCCATAATCTGAATGGGCTTAAACAAAAACTTTTTGAACTGATGCCCAATGAAGCCATTAAAGTAAATGCAGCAGAAAAATGTATCGTTCTCAGTGGTGAAGTCTCAAGCCTAGTTAATCTTGACTTTGCTGTTAAGATTGCACAAGGTTATGCTGCCGCCGGAATGACTAGTGGCGGTGGTTCTGGTGGTGGCTCTATTGGTGGTGGCTCTAGTGGTGGCGGTGGTTCTGGCGGTGGTGGCGGTGGCGGTGGTGCTGGTGGCAGCAGTGGTGGCTGCATGAACTCGACCGGCGCATCCTCCAGTGGCACTAGTAACTATATAGTCAACATGATGCACGTTGGTGGCGAGCAACAAGTAATGCTCGAAGTCAAAGTGGCTGAAGTGAGCACGGTTATTGCCAGAGGCTTGTCTCTATCTCAGGGAGCCTCAAGCAACTACAATGCAAATACCAACTCCTATGCCAACCCCACGCTTCCCGGTTTTTCGGGGACTACTACCGCTCAAAACGTTCCGTTTTTGTATAATGTAGCCGCTGCAGGCGCAGGCATGTTTACTGGCAATTTTGTCTCAGGCAGCAACCTTTTAAATTTGAGCCTTAATATATCTAAAAATTCTAATCTGGCTACCATTTTAGCTGAACCTAATCTTTCCACGCTGAGTGGTAAAAAAGCAGAGTTTTTATCTGGCGGAGAGTTCCCTTATGTTTCAAATTGTGCATCTGGAGGCGGCAGCGCTTGTACAACCAGCTTTAAAAGTTATGGCGTAGCTCTGGAATTTACCCCTATCGTCTTAGATGGCAATAGGATTAACCTCTCAACCCATATTTCAGTGAGCTTCTTAACCAATACCGCAAATCAAGTCTTACAAATCGGAGCACCCACTTCCCTTACAGGATCATCCTCCGCTCCCCAAAGCAGTTCACCTAGTTTGGATCTTCGAGAAGCACAAACAACCATTGAACTATCTGACGGTCAAACTATGTCGATTGCCGGCTTAATTAATCAAAAGGAGATTAATTCGCAGCAAACAACCCCAGGTTTAGCGGATATTCCTTGGTTAGGCGCCTTGTTTAAAAACCGAAGCTCAGAAACCGATAAAAGAGAATTAGTTATTTTAATAACCCCGCATTTAGTCAAACCCTTGCCATCAAATCAAATTAAGTTGCCTACTGATAATTATGTTCAACCAAATGACATTGATTTTTATTTATTAGGCAAAATTGACGCTAAAAAACCTCAAACTCAAAGCGTTCAAGTAAACACTTACGACCCAACCCTAGGTGGCACCACCGGCCAATTTGGCCATCAAATAAACGCTGGAGGTTCAAAATGAAAAATACCACAGGTTCTATTATGACAATCAGCCTGTTATTGCTTTGTGCTTGCGGTGTCAGTAAAGACTATACCCTTAATCGCTTAAACGCCAACATGGGTAAGGTAGCTCAGCAGCAAGTTAAAGCCCAGCTTTCCAACCCTCAGGCAGCAGCCAATCCGCCGACAAACACAGCTAAGATGATGGATGGCTATGCTGGAGTTAATACCATTGGCGCTTATCGCAGCGGCTTCGGCACATTAGCTACACCAAAATCGGTAACGGTTAACGTCGGATCTCTAGGCAACTAACACACCCCAACTAGCAAGCCAGGTCAGCCAGTATCATAAAGATAACGTCTATGACACTGGCTGTGCTCAAAACCGAACAAACAATAAGGCTAATAAACAAATCAGCAACTTACAATTAGTATAATCTTTGATTAATTCAGCGCCCATGCCTTATACTGTGACTAAAGTTTAGGTAAAAATATATGGTGGCTAAGTTAACACAGCAAAACTAACTATTTGAGTAATCAAACAACTATTGTCGTAAATAACTTAATGACAAGTAGTTAGATAGAAGAACTTTAATTTATGATAAATTCAGTACCCCAAAAAAACTTTATTATTGAAGCGCTAGGTTGCAATCAAGCTTTTTTAAGCCAATTTTGCAAAAGAATATCACCTTTGATTAATAAAGAAATTGACTATGTTTTATCGATGGATTTTGCCAGCGAATATCATAAGCCTGACAAAATAATGCCTGACTTGCTTATTTTTCATCTTGATGAGTTAACCATCGACGCACTTAATCAATTAATTGCTATGCCCTTATCTAGTCGTCCAGTTATGCTGGTCATAGCTGAAGAGGGCACTCAAAAATACATGCGCCTCTCTATGCAAGCTGGGGCACGAGACTTTTTAAGTCATCCGTTTGATGATACTGAATTAGTTCAGTCCATTAACAAAATTATTTTCGACTTAGTACGCCGTCAACAAAAAGGAATTTTAACCACGGTAATGAACGCCAAGGGAGGCTCAGGTGGAAGCTTTATCGCTTGTAATTTAGCCCATATTACTAGCGTACTTTCTGAGCTTAGCACAGTATTGCTAGATTTAGACTTGCAGTTTGGCGTGCAATCTTTAAATTTGAATGTATCACCAGATCACACCATTGTTGATGCCATTCAAAATGCAGAACTATTGGATAATGATGCGCTTAAAGGTTATATGTCTGTGTATAAAAGTGGCTTGCATTTATTAACCGCAAAACAAGAACAACTGGTATTACCAGGAGAAATTTCTACACATAATCTTGAACTTTTGCTGACATTAATCACAAATAAATATGAGCGTATTTTTATTGACCTACCTCGACTCATTGACCCTTTATCCGCGACTATATTGCAACGCTCCGATCAAATTATAATTATAGTTCAGCAAAGCATGGCGCATTTACGCGATGCTAATCGTTTAAGTCACATTTTGATCGACGACTTTAATATATCTACTGAAAATATTCTGATAGTCATAAATCGCTATAATCCAAATAGTAATTTAACATTGAATGACATCGAGAATACCCTTAAATTAAAGGTGCTTTCTACGATACCTAATGATTATGTTAAAGTTTCAAACTCAACTGACTTAGGAATTTCACTCTATGATTTTTCCCGTAACTCAGCTATCACTGAAGCTTTAATCTCTTTAACAAAATTGTTAAAAATAGAATTAACAGATACTTCCGAAAAAAGCTTTTTTAAAAAACTTTTTAACTTTTAAAGCACTTATCTAGCATAATTAAAACTAATATTGGTAAACAGGCTTTTTGAATTGCGATACCTTTAATCCTTAACTGAAGCGTGACGGGGTTTACAACCTCAGGTTTCGAAAGCTATTGAAACATCCAAACGTTTCGGTCGGAGTTGCAAACCCCGACCGGCATGGGAAAAATATACAATTCGTCATCCCGGCATGGACTGCCGGGATCCAGAGTACATGGATGTACTTATAAAATAGTAGAGTGCTTATCATGAAACTTATAGTGATCCGACCTATTGCCATCCCTACCGGGATGACGGTTACTTAATGGTGTGCATAACGATGAGAGCGTAGCTTCACTAACCACCGTTAAGCATAGGAGTGCAATAGCTTCAGCTATTGCGTTTTAAAACAGTTGAAGCTTTTTTACTCCAAGTACAAATAACTTAACTTAATGATCAGGCAAGCTCAGTTTTTGAGCTTTGTATTTAACAAATCGCTGTTTTAACAGTAACTCAACTTAATTTTATGACTAATTTCGAGCAGTCAAGATTTGTTTTGCTAATGAGCAATGCTTTTTTGATAACGACGGTGTGCCTTTTATTGTTAAGACCTGTTGCCCTAAAAATAGGTCTTACTGATAAACCTAGCGCTAGGAAAAAGCATAACGGAGAAATTCCACTCATTGGTGGTTTAGCTATCTATCTGTGTATGGTTTATTTTATTTTGGTAGAAAGTAAATTGACGGCTATCAATATAGGCTTTTTGACAGCAAGTACTCTAATTATTGCTACAGGATTAATTGATGACTTCAAAAATTTGGATTTCAAATTACGTTTTTTTGCTGAAATAGTCGCCATATTGATCATGATAAAATGGGGGGGCGTTGAAATTACTAGCCTAGGTAATTTATTTGGTCTTGGTGAAATAAAACTAGGCCTATTATCCACACCCTTTACCGTATTTGCTATTTTAGGCGGCATCAATGCCATTAATATGATAGATGGTATAGATGGCTTAGCGGGAGGCACTTCACTGATACTTTATTTTATTTTGGGTCTGTTATTTGTTACGACTCATTACACCAATCTTTTATTTCTGTGTACGGTGCTTGCAGGCGCCACCATAGCTTTTTTATTCTTTAATCTGCCTACGCTAGGGCGTAAAAAAGCATCAATTTATCTCGGTGATGCAGGCAGCATGATGTTAGGATTTACCATTAGTTTACTCATTATTTCAGCATCACAAGGGGATCATAAAATTTTTCACCCTGTGACGGCATTATGGCTAATAGCAAGTCCTCTATTAGATACGCTGACCATTATGATGCAACGCATAAACTATGGGCGCTCACCGTTTGCACCTGACAGAGAACATTTACACCATCTGCTGCCTATTATTGGTTATGGACGCTATGCCACCTTAGGTATTATTTTAGTGTTCTTGTTATTATTAGCCATAACAGGTTTAACACTCGATTTAGTTTTACATGCGCCTGAATGGTTAATGTTTAGTTTATTTATCATTGTGTTTATCGGTTATCGATTCATTTTTAGCCATACCTGGAAAATGCTTAAAGTCGCTCGCTATTTACAAAACAACACGACTGATATACTGCGCAGAACAAGCAATAGTCGGCGCTTACTTTATAATAGACCGTTAGCGATGACCGAAAAGCGATTGTACAGAAAGCGTCGAATATTGAGCAACCGAAGATATCAGCCGACAGCCGCAGATATAAAAGAATTTAATGAATCAATATTTAACAAATCGATGAATAGCATTGCTTTGCCTGATTAGCCATTAGCCATTAGCTCTAGCTAATTTAAAATAAACATCGTTAAAGCATGGATTACCCGAGCTTAGATAACAATGAAGGCTTGTAAATATTACCTGCATGTAAACTAGATACAGGCACAAATCTGTTGGGAACAGCTTTGCATTTACTCGAAAAGCGCCAGACAGGATAGCCTGACGTGAGTCCGTGCCGGTATGACGTTGTTGCTGAGGCATCTTTATAAACAGGAAACTATAAACAGGTTGATTTATGAGCGTAAACAAAAAACATCATAAAAACTCAAGCTTTTTTCGAGGGCATGGGCTTAGGCTAATGATGTTAATAAGCTTATTGATGACCATCTCAGTAGGTAGCTATTCCCAACTATTTAAACCCATGAAGACGGCTGGAGCTTTTAAAAGTGGCACGGAAACTCATAGCTTAATTGCTTTGCCAGAAGATGATGCGCCCCATGAAGTTAAAATGGAATGGTGGTATTACAATGGACATTTAGTAACACAGTCAGGAAAAAAATACAGCTTTCACGATAGTCTGTTTCTAGTTAATACTGGTATAAGTCAGATGGTTAATCATGTTTCATTAACGGATCATCAATCTGGGCAACATTATATTGATCAACGCAGTACGGCCGGAAATTTGTCGATAGGTACGGTGAATCGTTTTGATTTTACTACCGATCATTGGAGTCTAGCCGGTGGTAATGGTGTCGATAAATTAATCGCTACTACGCCTGAATTTAACTTTAATATTGATTTAACTAGCACACAAGTTCCGGTATTTCATGGCAATGACGGTGTAATTTCCTTGGGAGCTGCAGGCAGTAGTTATTACTATTCACGAACGCGTATGGCTATAGTTGGAACTTTAAACGTTAATGGCCAGACTGAAAATGTTACAGGTTTAGCCTGGTTTGATCATCAATGGGGTGATTTTTCCACCACGCAATTATCGTGGGATTGGTTTAGCCTGCAACTGGATAATCAGAGCGATGTGATGATTTATCAATTACGTGATAAAGCTAATCAACCCATTCTAAATACTTGCAGTTATACCAAGGACGGCAATACCGAAATACTGAGTAGTAAGGACTTTACGCTCACTAAAGGCCAGCAATGGCATAGCAGTAAAACAGACATTAATTATCCTATAGCATGGCAAATAGTTATTCCCAGTAAAAATATGGACTTAAGTACCCATAGCATCAATAACGATAGTGAATTCGATGCCAGCTTGACTAGTTATAACGTGTATTGGGAAGGTGCGATTAAAGTAACGGGCAGCCATACCGGCGTGGGTTTTATGGAATTAAATGGTTATTCTAATATTAAAAATTGAAACCAAAAACAGAGTTACGACACCCGACAACTTAAGGATTGTGTCTTGTTAAATAACATACTGATTGTGTGTGTAGGCAATATCTGCCGTAGTCCAATAGCAGAAGCACTACTTAAAGCGGCATTAACTGCTATAAAACCGAATACCTATCAAGTGAGTTCGGCAGGAATCGGAGCAATGGTTGGATATCCTGCTGATGCCAAAGCAAAACAACTGATGATCTCAAAAGGATTTGATATTTCTGAACATCGAGCCGACCAGTTAAACGAGGCGATGATTCGTAAAGCCGATATTATTTTAGTGATGGAATCGGCTCATAAGCAAGCCATTGAAGCTAAACAGCCTAGCGCAAAAGGCAAAGTTTTTAGATTAGGTGAGTGGGGCGATTTTGATATTCCTGACCCTTACCAAAGAGATAGCAAAGCTTTTGAGTCGGTACTTAATTTGATTGATAGAGGCGTAACCCAATGGCTAGAAAAGCTTTAACCGCTGAACTATTTATGTAGATAACATTGTCCCCATGCTCTGGAGCGATGCAGGGCATAGGTATCTTCACAACTAAAAGCCCCGTGATTCCTATGGTTAGGGTTGGCCGGAATCCAGGTCACGGGGATGTGAATGCTACTTGCCATCCATGGCAACTGGATCCCAGCCGGGATGACGATTTGCGAAGATAGCACGCAGAGCGTGGGAACGATAAAAATAACCAACAACCCTTGTTGCCGATTTACCAAAACAAGTTTTAAAACCTTATCACTACTGTGAGACCAACTATGGAAAAAACAGCATTACTAGCCTTATTAATGGTAATCAACTTAAGTAGTTGTACCATCATTCCTGGCCAACACATGAACCCATTTTCTGAGCAATCCAGTGTAAAACTACCGGTTCAAGAAAATAATGCAGCCACTTTAAAAAAACTTAATATTCAATCGATTGATGCCGAATTAATTGTAAGTTTAGAAAAAAACGTAAAAAATCGCAGTTTAGGGCTCGATAATGTGGCCAATAATTATTTTGAGTATCGCATAGGCTCAGTGCCTGTTAAAGGTATGCCTGTCAAAGACACTGCTAGCCAATACTTGGTCGGTCCACGAGATATTCTTATTATTACGGTTTGGGAGCATCCAGAATTAACAAATCCTTTTGGTGGCTCTTCTATTAGTATTGCTAGTGCCAATAATGTCAGTAGTGCTGGCAGTGCCGGCAGTAATACTGCCACCACAGGTGGCAATGTAGTGGGTGAAGATGGTACTTTCTTTTATCCTTATGTTGGCATAATCAAAGCAGCGGGCAGAACTGTTGAAGAAATTAGAGCCGAACTCACAGAAAAACTCGCTCAGTATATCGAAAAAGTGCAGTTAGATGTAAGGGTGAACTCCTACCGTAGCCAACGGGTTTACGTAGTGGGAGAGGTTAATCAACCAGGTATTCAAACCTTAAAAGATATTCCATTAACAGTGCTGGAGGCAATTAACAATGCTGGCGGCGTAAACAACCAAACAGCAGATTTACGTAACATAACCTTAACCCGTGAAAGTAAAACCTATAGTATTAATCTTTTGTCACTGTATGAAGGTGGTGACATTACCCAAAACGTGTTACTCAAACAGGGCGATGTTCTCAACGTTGCAGACAATCAATTTAATAAGATTTTTGTTTTTGGTGAAAATACTGTAGGCGGCACCGGAGCAGGACGTTCACGCAGTGTCATCATGAATAAGGGTCGCATGACCTTAACTGAAGGTCTTAGTGAAGCCGGTGGCTTTGATCAAACCACAGCTGATGCAGCGCGTATTTTTGTATTTAGAGGCGGCCTTAATAAACCAGAGATTTTTCATCTGGACGCACAATCTCCAGATGCTTTATTGTTGGCTGAGCATTTTCCTTTAGAGCCCCACGATATCATTTATGTAGATAGAGCAGAAGGTATCCGTTGGAATCAAATTATTGCTCAAATTCAACCCACCGTTACCTTGTTGAATTTATTTAACGGTACGTTAAATCCCAAGCCACTGAACAATCCACGATGATAGTTAGATTAAGCAGAGCACAGGCCAGACTATGACACACTTAGCCAACAGCCAGTCGACAGCAAGTTATCAAGCCTCTCAAGAAGAGGACGAGATTGATCTGGGTGAATTAATAGCCACACTGGTTGATGGCAAATATGTCATTATATTGATAACGTTGTCTTTTTTAGCACTAGGCGCAGCAAAAGCCTTATTAGATACGCCTATTTACAAGGCGGATGCCTTATTACAAATTGAAGATAAATCTAGCGCTCTTGATGCACTAGGGTCATTAACCTCATTGATGGAAACCAAAACCCCTGCGTTGGCAGAGATTGAAATTATAAAATCACGATTAGTATTAGGGACTGCCATTAAAAACCTTAATCTGAATATTATTGCCGAACCTAATTACTTTCCTATTATCGGCAAAGCGCTAGCCAGACGTTTTCAAAAGCACAACAAAACCGGTGAAGTTGCTACGTCTATGATGGGCTTTGATCATTATGCCTGGGGCGGAGAAGTGATTAGTATCGACAACTTGATAGTGCCAAAAGACTGGACTGACCAGCCATTAATTTTAATTGCAGGAGAGCAAGGACACTTTAGTTTATGGGCTGATGATGAACAACTCATTGAGGGTGCGGTTGGAAAAACCATTAACAAATCCCTAGCTGAAAGCTTAGAAAAATTGACTATATTTGTGTCGGTATTAAAAGCTCGCCCCGGCACTGAATTTATCATCAATAAACAATCGTTAAGCAATAGTATTGATGAATTAAACAATAATCTAATCGTCACTGAAAAAGGTAAAACCACCGGTATATTAAGCGCCACCTTAGAAGATGCTGACCCTGTAGTTGCCGCACAAACCCTCAATGAAGTAGCTAAAATTTATGTTAAACAAAATGTTGAGCAAAAATCTAAAGAATCACAAAATACGCTAGAATTTTTAGATAAACAATTGCCGTTGATTAAAGATCAGCTAGAAGCCGCAACCAAAGCCTTAAATGATTTTAGAGGCCATAAAGGCTCCATTAATCTGGATATTGAAACAGAAGCCGTACTCGCAGGGGTCGTTGACATTAATACCCAGTTGACCGTATTGCAACAGAAAAGAGATGAATTAAGAGGGCGTTTTACAGAATCACATCCGATTATTATAGCCACCGATAAACAAATTGCCCGCTTGCAAGAGCAACTTAAAGCCATCAATAAAAAAATTGAAGTCTTACCAGAAACCCAGCGCGTTATCGTCAGATTATCCAGTGACGTACAAGTATCTACTGAGCTTTATACGACTATGCTTAATAATGCTCAGACTTTAAGAGTTGCTAAATCGGGCACTATAGGCAATGTTAGAATTATTGACGAAGCCGTATTACCCATCAAACCGATAAAACCTAAAAAGTCACTCATCGTCATGGTATCTTTTATCTTAGGTTTAATGGTAGGCGTTGCATGGGTGTTTATCCGTAAAGCCTTGCATAGAGGCATTGAAGATCCTGATCAAATTGAAAAAAAGCTTAATATTCCGGTTTACGCCACTATTCCACATAGTAATGAGCAAGCTAAACTCAGTGCCAAGCTCATTAAAGGCATTCAGCCCGATGTGGAGCACCCCTTTATTTTAGCGTTAACCCATAAAGAAGACTTGGCCATAGAGAGTCTTAGGAGTTTACGCACCACTTTACATTTTGCTTTTTTAGAAGCACAAAACAATATTATTATGATTACCGGCCCTAGCCCTGGCATCGGTAAAACCTTCGTCGCTATTAATCTGGCCGTGGTATTAGCCGATGCCGGTAAAAAAATTCTACTCATAGACGCTGACTTGCGTAAGGGTTTGACACACCAGAGCTTAGGGCTTAGCAGAGAAGACGGGTTATCTGATTTAATCTCAAACAGTATCAGCCTAGAGCAAGCTGTTAGACATATAGCAGCTGCCAATATTGATTTTATTGCCACGGGCTCTATACCGCCTAATCCTTCTGAGCTTTTATTGCATGAGCGTTTTGAACAGCTATTACAAATTTTAGCCAAGCAATATGACCATATTATTATTGATTCGCCGCCCATCTTGGCAGTTACCGATGCAGGCATTATAGGCCGCATCGCCAGCGCGACCTTAATGGTGGTTAAAGCCGGCCAACATCCCTTGCGTGAATTAGAACAATGTACTAAACGTTTAGCGCAATCTGGCGTCACCATGAAAGGCATCGTCTTTAATGATTTACCAGAAAACTCATCGCGCTATGGCGCGGGTTACGGCTATGGTAAATATGTGTATCGCTACAATTACCAAAAAGCAAACTAAGACGGTAGGTTGGGCTAACGGCCTTATCGTTAACCCAACATTGATTGATGAAAATGTTGGGTTGCGAAAAGCACGCAGCCCAACCTACAAGACTTTTATAGGATGTGCTGAACGATAGTGAAGCGCATCACAGCTATAGGATGCGCTTCGTTCCTCAGCACATCCTATAGGACAAGTTATTGTTTACGAATTACCTTCAGCAGTAGGTTGGGCTAACGGCCTTATCGTTAACCCAACATTGATTGATGAAAATGTTGGGTTGCGAAAAGCACGCAGCCCAAGCTAAATGACTTTTATAGGATGTGCTGAACGTT
>CAIVGC010000099.1 GCA_903905335.1 uncultured Methylococcaceae bacterium | reverse complement strand
TGTTGTAACATTATTAAAAAGTGTGGCATATGCCGCACTTTTTAACTCATAGTAAGTCATATGACACAGTTTAATTAATTCAGAGTTTCATTAGCAGGCTGTAGGCCTTGAATATCAAGGAACCTTTAATTTGGCATTCTTTGTGCTTTATATATTATCGAATGCCTAAGTATTTTTACTCAATGCTTAGGCTATTATTAATAATTAAACATAGAAGAGAATGCATGAGTCCATTTAAACGAACCATATTACAGTTTGCCATCACGGCAAGCTTGTTTCCTAGTGTGAGCTTGATGGCTGCGACACCAGATGATCAAACTGCAGCACCTACAGGGCTTATTCCAGAAATTACTTCAGTGGTTAATTCAGCAGTTAATACACTTTCTGCACCGGCTACTACCCCTGTTGCTGCACCTGCAACAACAGATGCCGCTGCAGCGACCACATTACCAGAAATGCAAGTAACGTCTGCCAGTGTGGGTAGGGGGTCTAGCGTAGAAAGAATGGACGTGAGCACAACAGTATTAACGCGTGAACAAATTCAACATAGTCCTGAGTTAACCTTAGATCAAATGCTGAGCCAACAAATGGGCGTGTTTATTCCAAACATTCCACAAAATCAGACTGATCCAACTGGTCAGGTTGTTTCTATGCGCGGTAGTGCAGGTGGTGAAAAGGTCTTGGTCATGGTCGATGGCGTACCTATGAATGACGGATATTTTAGAACCGTAGATTTCAGTCAGATACCTAAAGACACTATCGATAAAATTGAAATTATCCGTGGCGGCGGCGGTGCGGCGATGTGGGGCAACTTGGCTATGGCTGGGGTTATTAATATTATTACCAAGGCACCTGAAAAAGGCGAAAAGAGATTAGGTTTCGCTTACGGCAATATGAATACTAAAGTGGGCGATGCCGCTGCTACTTTATATAGTAATGATAAAGTAACAACCGGCTTTAACTTTAACGTTATAGAAAGTGATGGTTACAATACTGCTCCTAAGTTTGATCAGGTGACGTCTAATTTAGTGACTTCAAAAACACGTACCCATAATGGCTTATGGTCGACTTATTTTACCCCTAACGATAGCTCAAAATATTTTGTCAAAGTTTTTGGTAGTGAGTTGTTGCAAGATCAGGTCACTTATTCTACTGCTAATAACCAATGGTATAAGATAGGTCTGCGTACCGGGGGTAAAACAGATTATTCTAAAACCGGTAGTTTTAACTTCACGGGCTTTTATGATTATTCGCAGATGAATAAGTCGAATGGTTCGTTAACTAGTTTAACGCAAAAAGCAGGGACGATTTTGACGCCTAATTTATTAACAGGAGTAAATGTTGCTCAGTCTGGTGTAGTGTCTGGGCAAATAGAGGATATGAACTATTCTTCTTATGGGGCTAGTAGTTATGTCGGAGATCGTTTATCACTAAATCAATGGGGTTCTGTAGAAGATATTAAATTGGGTGTTGATGCGCGTGGTGTTAATACATCTGACGCTAATAATTTATTTGCTCAAAATGGTACCTCATCAGCTCCGGCGGGGGCTAGCAATAATACTGCTATCACCAGTACAACTTCACAATTTGCTACTTTTTCTATGTCTGGGCAAACCGCTTTTGAGGGTATATTTGCACAAGGTACTTATAAGCCCAAGAACATACCGCTAGAAGCGACTCTTGGGGTCAGGGAGGATTTGTGGCAAGCTTTTAATCCGTCCATAAGTCAACAGTATTATACAAATGCTGCTAATAAGCTCAAGCCTAGTATGAGTAATTTAAAT
>CAIVGC010000098.1 GCA_903905335.1 uncultured Methylococcaceae bacterium | reverse complement strand
GTGGTAGTTTAGTTTTCATAATACGCCCCTTAACAGAGCGTGCATTTTAGCAATGCCTACTTTAGCCACATTGGATGCTTGATCTTCTTCTGTAGATTTCCTTGTTGTCTCCGATGTCTTATTCACAAGCATCAACTGCTTAACTTCCTGCTCAGACTTACTTTTTGTGATAATTGGATTGTCACGGACAAATTCACTTATTGACATGTTTTTAGGTAGGACATCAAATCCATTTTCTTTAGGTGGTGACTTGCTTAGTAAAGGTTGTCATATCATCTTCAAATTGAATATTATAATCAGGCAAATGATTAGATGCAGCTATGTCTTTCATAGTAACTGATGTTACGCAATAACGTCTTTTTATTCTCGTTTGCCGCGCTGAGCACCGCAGGTTTTGTTGGGATTAGCCCGAAGGGTCGCGTCATGGATGTCGGGTGCGAAAACCCGATTAACACATCGTCGCGATAGCGATCTGATTATTTGTTTTTTTATAAACCCCTGAATGGCTGTGTAACATCATAATAAACTAAAATACTTGGTATTTATTTTTATAATGATAGAACTATTTATATCTGCAATAGTCCTATTAATGCGTTCAGTAGCTATGGCTATTTTATGTAGTTCCTCTTAGGTTTATACCAAAATGCTCATCTGAAAAGTTGGTGGGCATTTTTTATTACTTAGGAGGTGGATCATGAAAACTGAATCAGCTTTAAAGAACATTGGCGGTAATGTGACCTCGCCATCTATTAAACAAAACGATGTAATTGTTAATTACACAGCGTACCTTTACTCTAAGCTCGATAAACTTATCTTTAGCAATATGGCGATAGTAAAGGCGCTACAACCACCCCATCACACATCGAAAACCGGTAGCCCTTTGTAAGATAGAGTCAAAGCTACTTACATTAGCCGATTTCATAGAAGCCTCGTTGATGCAATATCTTCGGGGCTTCGTTGCGTCTAAAGTTAAGTAGTCACACTTAACTATCAATCTTTTAATTATTAGCTAAGTATTTTTACGTATTTTCTTTATTTAAAATCTGATAAATAATAGCCCCGAGTTTGTTTTTCATGCGAACTCACCTATTAGATAAAAGCAATACGATTAGTTAGTGCGATTGGTCCCGACCTCTGGGGAGAGGTCTATCTGAAGCTCACTGCCTCCTACTGCGGTGAGCTTTATTTATATTTGATCAACGTCCGCATTTAGCAGGGCTAACACTAGTTAAAAACCAAGAAATTCAATCACGCCGTATCATTGAATACTGTGGATTTGAATGGAACGAATCCTGCCTTACTTTATATAAAAACAGTCATAATTATCAGGTAAATACAGTTATTGTGAAAAACTTGTGCGGAGGAATGATTACCTGCGCATAGGATCGTTTGTTCAAAACAGCTTGATTTTTTAGATTAATTTTCTGGAATTAAGGGTTTTAAGGGCTTAACTGCCATTTCAAAATCCATTTTTATGCGTTTTGCGATTAAATTAACTTCTTTTTTGTTTTTAAACGGCCCTGCTATTACCTGATAAGTATCATCTTTTTGGACTTTACGAGAGGGAATGATAGGGCCCTGATGGTTTAGCATGGTTGCCAATTTTTGTGCTTCTAATTCATTATTAAAACTGGCTACTAAAATAGACCAATCATTGTCTTTTATATCCTCAATTATGGGTTGTTTATAAAATTGTTCTGGATGCACTATTTCTATAGCACTGGTCATTAAGTTACTCTCATCTGGACTATTCTTAAGAATAGGGGTAGGTATGCCATCTGATTTTTTAATAACAGCATCCACTCTCTTCCAGTCAACAGAGACATTTTTCTTAGCGCTCATTGTTTTTAGCTGTTTCAATAATTGCTTTATAAGTTTAGGTTTGTCATGTTCCCATTTTTGTATGGGTTCATTAGCTTCAAGATAAAGCATGTTTTGGTCCCAAGCCGTCAAATAGGGCTGATGAATTATTCTTACAGGCATTCCTTCTGAAGCATTTTTGAACAATACCTCAATATCTTCTGGATAAAGCTGCACACATCCATGACTAATTTGCATGCCAATACCATAAGGTTTATTGGTGCCGTGAATTAAATAGTGGGGAAACCCAAGTTGCATTGCGTAAAGTCCTAATGGATTATTAGGGCCAGCAGCTATCACGCTAGGCAATAAATCACCTTTTTCAGCATGCTCTTGATGAATTGATTCCGGTACAGTCCATGTTGGGTTAGCTTTTTTGGCAACGATGCTGGTTAAACCCATGGGGGTGTTCCAGCCTTGACGACCAATACCAACAGGATAAGTAAAGACGTTATCAGTTTGTTGTTTTGGATAGTAAAACAACCGTTTATTCGCAAGATTTAACACTATGCCTTTATGGGGAGCTTCAGGAAGAATAAACTGTAAAGGTAATAATATTCGGCTACCCGCCTGGGGAGTCCAAGGCGAAATTGTTGGGTTAGCTGCACTAATATCGTTGTAACCTAAGCCAAAGTGTCTGGCAATATCCGATAGTGTATCGTTTTCACGTGTCTCAATGACCGCTAGGCTACCAATCATGGTTTGATCACCCGTCAATTGAAACTCATGCGCCTCAATAGTATCTACTTTTTGCTGAATGATTGGGGGAAGTGGTTCTTGAGAGACTACGCTTTCATTATCATCTTGAAAAAATCCCATACTCTGACAGCCACTGATTATGGTGCTTATTAGAATCAACTCTAATAGTTTAATAAAAGCTGATATTCGTTTTTTAAAGCCTGATATGCTCATTTAAAATTTATCCGAAGGAAAAGAGTTATTAAATTGAGTCTTGAATGTAATTCAATTCAACTAAGGTGATTTCTGTGAAAGAACTTACTCATTCGAGGAATCCAATCACTTGCTTTATTGGGAAAATCTTACTTTTAGTAGGTAAAGTATTCTCCGGAAATCGCCTAAAGAATAGTTTAATACAATAAAACTGGCTCTGTCGCAAAGTTGTATGTAGCTTTGAGAGCAAAGTTTAGGGATTAATAGGGTAAATCATCAGTAACAATTCGGTTTTTTTAAGATATGTTTCTAGAGATTTACTCTATTATTTCATAAGGTTATGTGTTTTTTGTCGTAGTTTATTTATTGGTATTTAATAATTTAACTGACCATCCTTAAAAAAGTTATTTATTTTAAACAAGTTACAGGCTAAAGTTTACCCTCGTACTTCCCCTTTAGGCCTTGGTTATTCTCTGAGGACTTTAAGCTTTTTCTAGATAATAGGTAATAACTATGCTAAACAATTTTATTGCTTCTCAGAAACAAATGACGGGAATGTTTGGTCATCCTGTTGCAGAAAATCCCATTGATCAAATGTTTGATGCTGTTTATAAACACTATGGCCTGAACTGGCAATTCTGGAAAATGAATATAAATTCTGCTCTTGAAATTCCTACAGCAATAGCCGGTGCTAAGGCCATGGGTTTTGCAGGATTTTGTATTACGGTCCCTTATAAAATAGACGTTATAGCTACTCTTGATGGCTTCGATGATGACGTGCGGGTGATTGGGGCGGCTAATTATGTAACTTTTGAAGACGGTCGAATAATTGGCCATAATAATGATGGTAAAGGTGTTGTAAAAGCTATTGAGAAAGTGACTTCAATTGCCGGTAAACGTGCCGTTATGTTGGGTTGTGGGGGTGCCGGACGCGCCATGGCGGTTGAGATTGCGCGTGCTGGGCTTGCACATTTGACTATAATTACTCGTCGTGAATCTCAAGGTGTTGAAGTCGCTAATATGGTGCAATGTGCAACTGGAGTGCCTACGGACTGGGTTTTATGGACGGGCAATATAGCGCTTCCTAAGGGAACACAAATTTTACTTAACGCGACGCATCTTGGTGCTTTGCCAGAGCGTGAGGTTGTTCCTATTGATTGGAATACCTTGTCTCAAGAGGCTACAGTGGTGGACGTTATTACTAATCCTAGAATCACCCCATTTTTGGCAACAGCGCGTGAGAAAGGTTGTTCTGTAGTCGATGGCGTGGATATGTTGGTGCAATTGGCGATGCAGATTTTTGAAGCCTGGACAGGCATTAGTCCTGATGAGTTGGTCTTTCAAAAAGCGGTAGAAGTAGCCTTGGGTGAATAATGCTTTGAATTGCACATGGTTATGAGCTGGTTTCCATGCGTTACTTGGAAACCAGCCAAAACTTAGGCTATTTGATGGTCTTGCGCTACTCGAATTAAACCATCGCGTGGATCTGGACTTGCTAATACGGGACCATTCATCATGTGCTGCACAAAAAATCCTACCGTTGTCCGTCTGCTCGTAATCCGCACTTGCTTTGTATTAGCGATGTCAGAACGACAAATACCATAACCAAATCGATCAGGGTCAGCAACCAATCAGCAATGACTTGCGCGTCATGTGCTAATTCAAGATCAGTAGTAAATAATGAATACCAACCATGCACCGCCACAATAAAGCCTCTAGAAGCTAACGCTCGTGCATAACTCTGATATTGATCATCCGTTGCCATACGTCCCGGCAAGAATACAATAGCGGCAGGATGTAATTCAGATTGGATAGGTCGGTACAAAGTGATAGTGATGATTTCACTTTAATGATTAATATTCATGCGTGTGGAAATAAGTTTTTGTGGGCTGGGTCTACTAAATCATCAGTTATCATGTTGACAGCATCATTAGCTAAGATATTGCTAGGATGGGTTTTTCCTAGAGTACTACAACCCAGTGCCAGTGTAATGATAGCACTGGTAAGAAAAAGTTTAAGGGGCGTTAATTCATCACTATGTCTAAAAAAATTAACACTAAACAGCAGATTAATGGAATTAAACTGCTCTTATGCTTATCAATTGGCCTATTTTGCTCCTTAGTTTCTGCACAAATGCCCAACCCTCAAATATTGTTTAATCAATTGGGCATTAATCAAGAAGATATTAATCGCTTAAACCAAGAGGATGTTGTTTTATTTAATGTAGAAAGTAGTGGGGAAACTGAACTTACAGCAGGCATTATTATTTATGTATTAGCCTCACCTGCTCAAATTAGTGCGTTAATTAAGCAAGACGGTTTAACCTCTTTAGATACTCAGGCAATTTCTGGCGAATTAATACCCTTAAAGGCGAATTTAGACATATTTGAAAACTTTAGTCTTAGAAGTGCCGGCATTGATGAGGCTGATTTCTTAACGGCGATTCCGAGTGATCAATATAATTTTTCTACAGAAGAGTTTAAATTAATAAAATCGCAATCATCTAAGCAGTCTGTTAAAGCGGTTGATATTTATAAGCAGATATTATGGCAACGTTTACAGTCTTATCGTAAATATGGCTTAAAAGGCATAGCACTATATGATCGTGGACTAAATACTTTAGTCAGTCCTAGTGTCGATTTGCAAACTGCTGCGCAAGAACATGACTTAGTCACTGATTATTTCCCTGAACTTTTTAACGCTTGGTATTATTATCCTAATACAGTTTTACCAGCAGGTGTTGAAGAATCTTATACTTGGAGTAATCGTTTAGTTCAAAATCGCCCAACTGCTATTCTTACGCACCGCTTTATAGTCAGCGATGCACAAGGAGAGTTAATTCTTGCTAGACAGTTTTATGCAGGGCACTCTTTTAATACTAACCAACTGACTATGATCTGCTTACCTTATAAAAAAGGCACAGTGATTTTTTATACAAATCGTAATTTTACTGATCAAGTGAGTGGTTTTGGTAGTACTTTAAAACATTTTATCGGTGATAATTTTGCCAGGAATCAAGTTGTTGAATTATTAAAAGCCCTACAGCAGCATTTTAAGTCCAAAGGAGGATAACAAAAGTTACTTTATAATGTCTTTAGCTGTAACCCGCCCGTAATCGCTATTATGCTTAAAATAAGCATATCCAATCAATTAAACGTAGAGTTTGTATAGGTAAACGTGATGATAGAATATTCAGAAACCGAATTAGAAATGATTAACCTTTTAGAGCGGCATGTGAACGCTGAACTTGAAGGTGACTTAGAGACGACTATGGCAACAATGACTGATAACCCTCATCTTTTGAATATTCCAAACATGATGGGGGGTGATGGTTATGAAGGTGTTAAAAATTTCTATAAAAATCATTTAGTAGGGAAGTTCTTTCCACCTGATGTCATCATGCAGCGAGTATCTTTGACTGTAGGCCGTCATCAAATAGTCGATGAACTTGTCATTACTTTTACGCATACTACAATGGTGGATTGGATGCTTCCTGAGATCGCACCAACGGGTAAGAAAATTGAGATTCCGGTGGTTGTTATTGCTGGCATTAAAGACAAGAAAATAACGCATGAACATATCTATTGGGATCAAGCCAGCGTACTTTTTCAAATTGGTCTGATTGAGCGTCATGACCTGCCAATAAGAGGTTCAGAGAGTGCGAAAAAGTTATTGGCCGTATCTATAACCTAATAGGGTACTTAGATTAGCAATGTCACTTTCCCGGTGCAATATTTGCAATGGTATTCCTTCTAAAGATTCCCCAGCTATCGATAAGATAATGGTTGCCGATATCGCAGAAAGAATATTCATTGCCCTTGGCATCATTCAGCGTTAATTCATTACCGCCATTTTCAACACAATATTGTGATGCTGGATTACCTCGCAAAGGCGATGAAAAAGGCTTTGTGAACATTCTGTCAATACGAGTAAGGCAATCAGTTTTGTTTGTATAACAATTATCTGAAACTTGCATTGACTCCAATATCTCGATTTTAATAGACGCTTTTGTATTTTTGTTTTGCAGAGTTAGCGCTTGGGGATCGTTAGCAAACGCTATTGCCGGCAATAGAAGTCCTACAAGAATAGCTTTTGTCATGATTAGAAATACCAGTCTGAACATTAATCTAAAGGAGGGTATTTAGGTTAATTAGAGGAGGATTCAGTATTGAGCCATAATAAAAAAAGCTCATAGCCAAGTGCTAAAATGACTGCGCCAAAGAATAAACCAATAACACCGTAACTTAGAAGTCCACCAATGGCGCCAATAAAAATAATAGCCATAGGGGTTTTTACTCCACGTCCTAGTAGTATAGGTTTTAGAATGTGGTCCATTAAGGCAAGGAAAATATAAAAGATTAATAGTGCCACAGCGGTATAGGTTTGAGCTGTGTAAAATAAGTAGATGATGATAGGAATGATGATAGGTGCGGCACCTATCTGAGCGATAGATAAAATAAGGGTAAGCAAGGCCCAAAGACCTGCTAAAGGAACGCCAGCCAACATAAAAGCCAGTCCCGCCAATATACTTTGAATAAACGCAACGCCTAAAATTCCGTTAGCAACACTACGGACAGTTTTTTCGATAAGCTCGGCAAACTCACCGCCTTTTTCATAAGTTAGTCTATGGGTAATAGCTCGTAAAGCTCGATTACTGTCTCCTGAATTAGCCAGCAAAATACCTGCAATAATAATGGCAAATACAAAATGTAAAATGGCTATGCCTGCGCTGGTCGCAGCCGATAATAACCAACTTCCAATGATTTTTAAAGCTGGAGAAAGTTCATGTAAAGCGCTGGCAAAATTTTCTGAAGCAAGTAACCAGAATTTAGTTAATGGTTCACCGATAATGATTATGTTATTCAGGTTTTCTGGTGGCTTTGGGATTGATAGTGAGCCTTCTTTTATTTTCTCTGCGACCATTCTTAAGCCCTCAATTAAAGTGTCTGTGAGGAGGGCGGTGGGAGCAATTAATATGATCAAGAATGTAAGAGTAAACAGTACTGCAGTGAGTGTATTTCGTTCGCCTAGCGTGATCTTGAGACGAAGAAACAAAGGATGTGCTGCAACAGCGATAATAGCGCCCCAAATAATAGTGGTGATAAAAGGCTCTACAATCTTGAAGCACCAGATGGTAATAATGAGTAATAAGCCAATACGAATGGTTGCTTCAAGTGATCTATTGAGAAAAATTCGATCGTTTATTGTGTTGGTTGAATTTTTCATGATGGGGTTCTTTTAAATGATTTTTTGAGATTAGTAATAATATAGTTATAACGCATAAAAGCTAAGCTAAATATGTACTATGTCGTTGTGGTGGATTCAGTTCCAAGGTGCAATCCTAGTGCTGATGGCTTATCTTGCAATGTTTTAGCTTATTCATGATAGCCTCAAGCTCATTAGGGGTTATGTTCTCAAAACTGCTGGCTTTGGTAAAGTATTCTCTAATAAAGACTAGCTTTGGCGATAGATATGACTTTAATCTTTAGGTAAATCAATGAGCTTTAAGCCTGGAGGTAAGGCCTCACCAAAAATTAGTTGTTCTTCTTTTTCATCGAGTTTTTTAACCTGCTCAAGCATTTCTATCCAAGAGGCTGGTGCTTTACTGAGTTTAAGTTTGGCGATGATTTTTTGGCGTAATACATCATCAATGTCACGAGCTCTATCGCCACTTAGGCGAGCAATAAGCGTAGCTGCAAAGCCAGCTTGAGGTATTTTTTTCCAATCAACGGACAGTGCTTGCGTTAACCAATCGGCAACTTTGTCGGCGGGGATGACATTATGGCTGCTACCATGAAAAGGCTGTCTAGCCCCGATACGACCCACTGCCCACCATGTTTGGTTGGGTTCACCCGCTTTTTGTAAACGCATTAATAACCATTCGCCTAGTTGAATTTTTTTATCAATGGGTAAGCGTTCTAAGACGGCGGCGAGACGCACCATATCATCATAGCCACGATTTTTAATAAGCTTGGCAACACCGGCTTGTCTGGCGGCAGCAGGGTTAATAAATTTAGCGATATCGGCAAAAATTTGTTCTTGTGCCGTGACGGTTAAACCTCCAGCAATGCGTCGCCAGAGCGTCCACCATTCTGTCCAGTTTTGAGTGTCATTAACAAATTGTATGTTTTGACTGTAGGTTTTCCAAAGTTGTTCTACACGCCAGTCATCTAAGGGAAAACCAAAGCCCGGCCGCAAACAAAATCCTGTTAGGCTGAGCCAGACGCGTTCGTGGCTTTCTGAACGTCTACGATATTTTGAACCTTCTAGTAAGCTGGCAAATAGTCCTCTAAGTAAGGGCGTATCCCATTCTGTACGATTGCAGCCTAGTTGTTTTTCTAAATCAGCCCTAAGATTTTTGACAGCTTTTGGATCTATATCTTTGGATTTTGAGCCGAAAATACTTTGTATTCGGGTAACAACTGCATCAAATTGTGGGGGTAGTTGGGTGTCTTGAGATAAGCGTGTGTGGCCTTGCTTACGAATCTGAAACTCTACGTCCCAGCGTTGTTCGTTGTTATTAAGGGCAACACATTGTATTTTAAGCGTGCCCACTTCGGTTTGCGTGACGGCTAGTTGCACTATCACTTCAGTCTCTTGTGTATTGCTATCGCCTTCAAGCGCTACGGCCAGTGGCGGTAAGGAATGGAACACGTCACTGATGTCAGTAATATCACCGGCTTTAAAAACAGCATCACTACTGATGGAGGCAAGATGGAAGCGAACGGGAATGCCTAAGCGCAAAGCAAAATGCCGATCTTTTAAGATGACTTCTTCGCCTTCTTCACTGCCTTTGGGTAAAATACAAATACCTTGATGGGCTTCGCTATGGTCAGTATCAATGATTAGAAAATAACTTCTAGCGCTACCGCCACCGATTTTGAGTTGTTTATCACGTCTAGCCATAGCATAACTAACGGCACCGAAAGCGACAGCTAGTTCTGGGTGCTTATTTTCCAGTAAAACGGGTGGTTTTGTACTCCAAGAATTTAATAACTGTATAAGACGTTGGGTAATAGGCTGACTACGAAATACACCGCCGTTAAGTAGTAAAGCATCTGGTACTCTACCTTCACCTTTTAAGGCTTCATGGGCGGCTGCAGCATGCAATTTTAAAAACGCAGCGATATGTTTGCTGATCGCAGGTTCAGCAGCATAAGGTAGGCCAAATTCAACAACGCCACTGCGTTTCCTGTCGGGCAAGTCATCCAAAGCCGATAAGGGGAAAAAGCCGTCTAAGGCAATACTTCTGACTTCGTCTTTAGTTAATATGACTGAGCGTGAGCCGCCTATCAGTTTAGAACCTCCGCCTAGCAAAGTTACGGCTATTTGTTCTGGCGCATCTACAGCGAGTAAGCGTTCTTTGGCACAGCGACATTGTTCTAATAATTGTGATAAGTCGGCGGCTGATAAACGTTGTTCACCATTAATTAAACGCTGTTCTGCCAAATGTGCTAAGGCTAGGTCGATATTATCACCACCTAACATTAAGTGATCGCCAACACCAATGCGCGTTAGTTTAGGTTCATGTGCACCCGGTTCTATTTTGATGAGGGTTAAATCAGTCGTGCCGCCACCTACATCGCAAACCAATAATAAATGGACTTGGGCTAAGGCTGCATTGATAGTGTTGTTATTGCGTTTGAGCCAGTCATAACAGACTGCTTGCGGTTCTTCTAATAAACGAACTTGGTGTAGTCCAGCCATGCGTGCTGCTTCTAGCGTTAATGATCTAGCTGATTCATCAAAAGAAGCGGGTACAGTAATGACTAGTGTTTGCTGCTCTAAGGGCGCGTTGGGGAATTGATGTCCCCAAACCGTGCGGATATGCGCTAAATAACTGGCGCTAGCGGCAACAGGCGATACTTTACTAATATCATCAGAGCTGCCCCAAGGTAAAATGTCGGCACTGTGGTCGATAGACGGGTGCGATAACCAACTTTTAGCGCTAGTCACAAAGCGTCCTTTGCTTTTTGCGCCTAATAAACGAGCAGCTAGTCCAATGATAGGTGTATCACCGACTATTTCGGTATCTTGATGGTAGCTAGGAAACGCTATGTCAGCTGCTGACAGTTCACCGGGTGCGGGATGGTAGCGTACAGAAGGCAATAAAGGTTGGGCAGCTACTTCACCTAGTGCAATCAGTTGTTCAATATGAAATAAATGTATATCAGTTGCCGATTTTTCAGTGCTGGCATAAGCGACTACGGTGTGGGTGGTGCCTAAGTCGATACCGACTAAATATTGAGGAGCTTGATTTTTCACGATTTAGAATTATGTTTAAGTCATCAGGTAGTCTTAGCCATAGTGTATAACCTTGACGCATCAAAGCGACACTGTCGAATACTCTTATCGCTAAGTCGATGTTGACTATAATCTCAAAACCGCAGCTTTTGGTAAAGCTTAGCTCTATGTGAGTTGTATTAGTTAAATAAAAAAGTCTGATAAATACAAATCTTATAAGTGCATGAAAACACTCACACGTTATCCCAGCATGGACTGCCGTGATCCAGAGTACATGGATGTACGTATCGAATATTAGAGTGCTTATCATGAAACTTATAGTGATGCTGTTTATTGCCATTCATGGCAATTAGATTCCGGCAATCCCTGCCGGAATGACGGCATAAATAGTGTCTAGATAACTATGCAATTGTTGTGTGACTGACTTGAGTAGAGAAAATATAGTAAGCAAGGCGACTTTGCACAGCGATATCAGATTATGCTTTTAACGTTCATAAAAGACTTAAGTAAACTATTGAGTTAAAATAGCAAAAATTAATAATTAGACCGCTTTTAGCGGCGTATCATTTTCAACCGAATGTTTTCTGAGGAAGTTGTATGAGTAAGAAATTTATTACCTATATAGGGGCTACCGCACTGCTGTTAATGCACGTAGGAAGTCAGGCTGCTAGTGATTTGCCTCCTTCGGTTAAGGTTGACATGGGGCCAGTAGAAGAAGTTTGTTCTGATTTTATTGATCCCGCTTGGCGCAAAGAGCAAGTAATCGATGGCGTCAAGATACAAGAATCCAAGCTTTGTACTCCCGACAATCCAGCAGATATTGCCGCTTTTGTTAAAGGCACCAATGGTATTTCTATGGATACCTTAATGCAAACGCAATTAGCGGCTGATGCGGTAACGGTATCAGACGATGTCGATGGTGATGGTGATCCAGACAAAATTGTTATTAAGTTAGAGGTCGTGGAGCTTAACGGTCATTCCCCTGATGTGACAGACCCTATCACAACTTTTGATATTGCTCCTGGTATACAGCCGACTTTTTGGGTATATGCCCCTAAAACGCGAGACATGTCGACTAAAAGTTTATATGAGCGGGAAGCTAATTCGGTGTTAAGAGTGCCGTCTCCAGTTATTCGTGTTGAACAAGATGATGTAGTTTGGATCGTTTTAGAAAATACGCATTACTTACCACATTCAATACATCTGCATGGTATAGATCATCCTTTTATGGATCATGGTGGTACGGGTAATGATGGCGTAGCGCAAACCAGTAACATGGATACTATGCCCGGCCAAAGTAAAACCTATGTGATTAAGCCTAGGCAGCCTGGCACCATGTATTATCATTGCCATGTACAGCCACACACCCACATTCCTATGGGCTTGCAGGGTATTTTCGTGGTTGAAGAAAATCGTCCTAATAACTGGGTGCAAACCTTGAACGTAGGTGCCGGTCAAGTTCGTCATCCTTCTGTGGCTGTGCTTGAAAAGTATGCCAGAGAATATGATTTGCATTACCAATCCGCTGATAAAGAATTACATGAGCTAGTTGCACGCTCAGCCAATGACCCGCGTTTGGTTGCCAAGCACATGAATACTGAATATGACACGACCGATGCCACGGATGATTATTTCATGCTTAATGGTCGATCTTTTCCTTATACCTTAAGGGAATCATTGATACACATGGAAGAGAATCAACAAGTTAAGCTTCGGGTTTTAAATGGTCATACCGAATCATTGGCGATGCACATACATGGTCATAAACCTACGATTACTCATTACGATGGCGTTGATAACGG
>CAIVGC010000097.1 GCA_903905335.1 uncultured Methylococcaceae bacterium | reverse complement strand
TTTAATTAATTGCCGAACCCATCTTAAAGATAGGTAAGTACATAGCAACCACTAAACCACCAATGAGTATGCCTAAAACTACCATAATAATAGGTTCCATTAAGCTACTTAAATTGTCGACTAAATTATCAACTTCTTCTTCATAAAAATCGGCAACTTTAGCTAGCATGGCATCCATAGAGCCTGATTCTTCGCCAATTGCAATCATTTGTTGCACCATATGTGGGAAGAGCATAGTTTGTAATATAGCATATTGTAAGCGTTGTCCTGTTGCTACTTCTTCGCGCATTTTTAACACGGCTTCGCTATACATAATATTGCCACAAGCACCAGAAACAGAGTTTAAGGCATTGACCAAAGGGACGCCCGCAGCCGATAAGGTTGACAGGGTTCTAGAAAAGCGAGCAATGGCTGATTTGTTTAAAATGGTGCCTATCACTGGGGTTTTTAATAAGGTTTTATCTAGGAAGCGATTAAAGACTCGTGAACGTTTCTTGAAGTAAATGAAGATATAGACTGCTGCAATGATAACAGCTAGTACAATCCACCAAATTTGCTTTAAAGTTTTAGACATGTCGACAATCATGCGAGTAAATATAGGTAGATCAGCACCAAAACTTTTAAACAGGTCTTCAAAAACAGGTACTACAAATAGCAGCAAGATGGCAGTAACAAGAAAAGCCACGATAATTACGGCAATAGGGTAGGTTAATGCTTTTTTGATTTTCTTCTTCATCGACTCTGTTTTTTCTTTATAGGTAGCGATCTTGTCGAGTAGGGTTTCTAGTACACCTGCACTTTCGCCCGCCTCAACTAAATTACAGAATAGATCGTCAAAATAGAGTGGATTTCTTTTTAGTGATTCTGCCAAAGTGTCGCCACTTTCAAGATTGACCTTTATACTCAGTAACAGCAACTGCATACTTGGATTTTCATGGCCTTTGCCAATAATATCGAAGGCTTGTACCAAAGGTACGCCAGCCTTAAGCATAGTAGCTAATTGCCTTGAGAAAATAGCGATATCACCGGGTGTTATTTTTCGTACTCTTGTAAATAATGGTTTAGATTTGGTTCTTATTTTTGTTACGCGATAGCCTTGTCGTTTTAATTCGGTACGCGCCATCACTTCGCTTTTTGCAGAAATTTCACCCTTGCTTTTTTTTCTGCTCTTATCAAGACCTTCCCAAATAAAATCAAATTGTTCAGTTTTATTAGCCATGATTACTCCTTAGTTATTCTATCTATTTCTTCTAGGCTAGTGATGCCCATACGAATTTTATTTAAGCCGGAGCTGCGTAAGTCATTGATGCCTTCTGATTTGGCAAGTTCTGCCAATTGCAAAGCATTGCCGCCTTCTAAGATGAGGACACGCATAGGATCACTTAAAGTCATCATTTGATAAATACCGATTCTGCCTTTATAGCCATTGGTACAGTGTTCACAGCCAACTGGACTATATATTTGCAGAGTCTTTAGTTCTTCTGCTTTAAAACCGGTGGCAATGAGTGTGGCGTCTGGGAGATGGCTGGGTGTTTTGCAATATTCACATAAACGTCTCGCTAAGCGTTGAGCTATGATTAAAATAACCGCAGACACGATATTAAAGGGTTCAATACCCATTTGCATAAGTCTGTTTAAAGTCTGTGGAGCATCATTGGTGTGCAGTGTTGATAGCACTAGATGACCAGTTTGAGCAGCTTTAACAGCAATTTCTGCGGTTTCTAAATCACGAATTTCACCTACCATAATAACGTCAGGATCTTGGCGTAAAAAAGCCCGTAAAGCATTGGCAAAGGTTAATCCCGCTTTGACATTCATATTAACTTGATTAATACCTTCGACTGTAATTTCGACAGGGTCTTCGGCAGTAGAAATATTGCGTTCGACACTATTTAGTAGGTTTAGCCCGGTATATAAAGTTACCGTTTTACCGCTGCCGGTCGGTCCGGTTACCAAAACCATGCCATAAGGTTTATTAATGGCTAGCAAAAAAAGCCGTTCTTGTTCAGGCTCAAAACCCAGTTTATCGATGCCAATTTGAGCGCTAGTTGGATCTAGAATACGTAGAACAATTTTCTCACCAAATAGAGTTGGGCATGAGTTGACTCGAAAATCAATGGCTCGATTCTGAGAGAGTGTCATTTTAATTCTGCCATCTTGAGGAACGCGGCGTTCGGCAATATCCATTTTAGCCATTACTTTAATTCTGGATATGATCCGAGTCGCTATATTAGTGGGAGGACTAGCAACTTGATAAAGTATGCCATCGGATCTATAGCGGATACGGAAGTATTTTTCATAAGGCTCCATATGGATGTCAGAGGCGCCTTTCTTGATGGCATCTAATAATATTTTGTTAACAAAGCGTACTACAGGAGCATCATCAATTTCTGCATTGCCTTCAGTTTTAATAAAATCATCGTCATCGTTGTTATTGCTGTTAATGTTTAGATGTTCTAGTTCTACATCGAGTAGATCAGACATTGAAGTGTCTGCAACTTCTAACAGAGTTTCTATGGCTTTTAGTAATTTCTTTTCATCAACTAGTATGGTTTCTGGATGCAGTTGGCTTTGAAACTTAATATCATCTAAGGCCTGGAAATTAGTGGGGTCAGAGATAGCTATAAATAAGGTTTCGCCGCGCTTAAGGAGTGGAAGTATATGATGTTTACGGATGATTTTTTCATTAGTTAAGTGTATTGGCAGGCTTTGAAGTTCAATGGACTCAAGGTCGAGGTAAGGTAAGTTGTATTCTTTTGAGGCTTTAATCGCGACCTGATGACTATCAATAAAATTATTAGTGACAAGATAACTTAATAAAGGAGTTTGTTTTTTTTGTGCTTGCGTATTATGAATGTCGGCTTGGCTTTCTGTTAGTAACCCATCTTTAATCAAGTAATGAATAAAGCCACTAAGCGGTATTTTTTCAGATGAGCTAGCCATGAATAAGGTTAAAAGTTGAAAGTTAAAGAAGGCTAAAGGCTAAAGGCTGTGTGGATTTTATGTTTTTTGCCTTTAGCCCTTCACCTGTTCCTTACATCGCTAGAATTTTAGCGTGTTGTTGTTCAAGGTTGCCAAGTAGTGAGCATAGCTCCGCTAGTTTAGTTTTCTCTTTATCGATAACAGCGGGTGGTGCTTTATCGATAAAGGTTGGGTTAGTTAATTTATCTTTAATTCTAGGTAAATCATTGTTGATTTTTTGTATTTCTTTTCTCAAGCGGGCTAATTCAGCGTCTTTATCTATTAGACCTGCCATAGGAATTAAAATTTTCATTTCGCCAATTAAGGCAATGGCTGATTCTGGTGTTGATTGTTCATTAGCTAGCCACGTTATAGATTCTAAGCGACCTATTTTATGTAAGTAAACGCTATTTGTAGTTAAGAATTCTTGATCGTTAACAGAACCATTTTGCAGCAATACTGGTAAAGGTTTGCCAGGCGCAATATTCATTTCACCACGAATACGACGGACACCTAGAATAAAACTCATAACCCAATTAATTTCTATGACCGCATTATCACTAATGAGTGCTTCATCAGCTATCGGATAAGGCTGTAACATAATGGTGTCGGCATGAATTCCAGCCAAGGGTGCAACACGTTGCCAGATTTCTTCGGTGATAAAAGGCATTAGCGGATGGGCTAAGCGTAACAGAGTTTCAAAAACTGTCAATAAGGTTTTACGCGTACCGCGCTGCAATGCCTCATCATCAGATTGTAAGGAGATTTTTGCGAGTTCTAAATACCAGTCACAGTATTCATTCCAAGTGAATTCATATAGAGCTTGTGCGGCTAAATCAAAGCGATAATTATCAATAGCATGACTGGTTGTGCTGGTCACCTGGTTAAGTCTGGAGATAATCCAACGATCAACTTGGGTATAGGCGCAGGGTGCATCAGATAAACCGTTATCGTGTTCTTCGGTATTC
>CAIVGC010000096.1 GCA_903905335.1 uncultured Methylococcaceae bacterium | reverse complement strand
GGGCAGTCGCTATTAGCGACTCCCCGCCGAGTTACTGTAAATTGATGCAGTAACATTAGCATTGAGCCAGTTACTGATAGGCATAAAAAACCCCGAGAACCATATTGCTAGGGTGCTAGGGGTTATTTTATATGTCTTAAAAAATAAGATTGGTGGGGTGTCGGGGGACATAATTTGACTCCTAATGGTTTGTAATTGCTGATTATTTGGTTTTTGACTAACTGCTGTTACTGTAAATGTTACTGTATAAGTTTTTTATACTACCCATATATGATGGCAGAAATGACTTATATCTACAATTACAAGGTTAATAATGAAGCTCAATATAACAAGCCGATTATATCCATAAAGTCGCACCATATTCCTTTCGTCATATGCAGTGGTCAAGTTGATTGGACCACGATTAGTAATGAGTTGAATCATTAAGCAAGAAGCCGATATTCCTATACCCAATTGGATGGACCAGATACTAAAATAACCGACATACATACTCATGCAGGCTAATTACTGGCACAGAAGCAATTATGCTCAATAACAGTTCAAAACTGGCGGAATTTGGCTGATTGAATGGCAAATAAACACTATTTCTGCCATTATTATAGCCAAAAACAGCACCTTTAACTGGCTTCAACTTCTTTAAGTAAAAACATAGATAGATTATCTCGCAACATCAAAATATTGAGCAATAGAACCGTTGGTAGCAGCTACCATTGAGCATGGTGAACACTCTATGTTGGAATGCAAGTGTTTGTTGGATACCAATTTATGCTTGATTACGGAGTGCCGTGGTCCTAATGAATGAACTGCCATTGACCAGTTTGTGTAAGTGCAGTGCTCCATTAAAGAAATGAATCATACATGGATTGGAATACCTGCTCTGTCTGCTGCTTCTCTTAAATAGTATTATTGAGCCGCTCATCAATAAACAAAAAAAAACGCGGCATTAATTTGTCGCGTTAGTCCGTGGCAATAAACAATAAAATGTTATTAGTCCAAGCGTTCAAGCGCATCCATCAATATCATACGTACAAACTCTGATTCTGTTAGTTCCCGACTTCTGGCTGTCGCATAAAGACTATGCGCCATTAAAGGTGAAAATCGATAAGACCGCATTGTTGTTAAGTGTTTGTTGCTGTGATTCTTCTTCATAAGAAAATACTCCTGCTCTTGTATGTCTTATGTATTTATCATTGGTATTACTTGTTACGTTGAATTATTCCTGCTTCAAAAAAAACACCGACTTGGTAGACCATTTTGTTTTTTTTTGGTGTCATTAAACGGCTATACAAATTATCGGTAAAAAAATGAACTGCGTAGTTATTACAGAGATTCGGTGGTGATTTACTAATCTAGAATGGCTTGCTGATAATAAGGAGTTATGCGAAACAATAGGTGCAATTAAATTTAGTAGTTGGTTATGAAAGGCGAATGATTAAATTGATTAGAATAATTATGTAAAGGAAGAGCATCTCTAACGAGATGACTCTAAATTAAGAACTTCTTTATTCGTAAACTCACAGATTCGTTTACTCAACAGAACTCCTTAATTTCTTTTCTCTTAACAGCAATTACTCACTTAATTCCTAACTCATTAGGTATGACATAAATAGGTATGTCATCTATTACATTTATTATTAATTATCATATACAGGGGACTTTTATAAAGGATGGACCATGATAAAATTAGTCATTAAGAAAGAAGTAATCAAGGCATTGAAGGTGGCATTTCCTACGAGTAATTGCG
>CAIVGC010000095.1 GCA_903905335.1 uncultured Methylococcaceae bacterium | reverse complement strand
GTTGATATTTGGTTTTTACTCTCAAAGCAGGCGCAAGATCACATTCTGACAGCGAGTGACAGAGAAAATTGGAGTGCACCCTCTGTATTGGTAGGAGAGACAGATACCTTGAATTATAAGCAATGGTCGCATACTAATGAAAAAATCTTACAGGTAGCGGCAAATATGCCTGAAGTCGAACGTATTTTTGTAAATCCGAGTATAAAGCGTGAGCTTTGTCATCGTTATGCGAGTGAAGGCTGGTTACGCAAAATAAGGCCTTGGTGGAAACATGATGATCATTTTCATGTGCGGCTCAAATGTCCGCAAAATAATCTTGCTTGCCAAGCACAAGAGCCTTTACCTCAAGGAAATGGTTGTGATGCTGGTTTAGATTGGTGGTTTAGTGAAGAAGCTAAACATCCAGTCCCATCAAAAACTCCGCCCGCAGAACTGGTGCTGCCCAAGCTTTGTGATAGTGTACTTAAGGAATAAGTTTGGCTACCCACTTATAGACGGGACATTTTAGCTTAACCGTTCATTTTTAGACAGTGCTCTAATAAGGGCAAGGTTAAGGGCGAAGAGTTATCCTAGTATCTGTTATTGCTTAAGTTGCTAGCCTCTTAGGCTTAATCTTTCGTCCTGTGCCTTTCGTCTGCGCTCAAGTTGCCACGGCTTAACTTATTAGTCATCTTTTTTACTTGGGCATAGCTATTGCCGCTCTAAGGCATACATCATAGAATGATTAACTTTTTAACCCTATTTGGGAGTTTTTAATGTCAGATACAATTTGGTTTAGAACCGGCGAAGCAACCGTGTTTGCTAGTGATGGGCAGGGTACTGATGCCATGCCAGAAATCTTAATTGGTAGTGTTAAAGGTCCTGCTGGAAATGCCTTTGCAACTTTGATGGGGCAAACGGAAGGTCATACACGTATGTTCGCTATTCGCGCGACTAACCAGCAAGTAAAGCCAGCTACGATTATCGTTCCTAAAGTGACGATTAAATCGAGTGCTTATGTGAATTTATTTGGTGGTCCAGTACAATCAGCTGTAGCTGATGCCGTTCTTGATAGCGTCATTGAAGGAGTCATTCCTGCAGATCAAGCCAATGAATTATGCATTATAGCCATGTTATGGATTGCCCCTGAATGTGCAGCTAATCCTGATGTCGATCGTAAAGATTTATATCGTACTAATTATGAAGCTATGAAGATTGCTATTTCACGCGCAATGACCAATTCACCTAGTATTGAAGAGTTGATAGCTAATCGTCATAAAATTGTACATGAGATGTATGATCCAGAGACTGGCGAATCTCAATGGTAGTTTGTCTTTAATAGTGAAAATAAACAGCTACCAACTTAAGGCGGGACAAAGTGCTTGTGTAGATGTTGCAGTAGGTTGGGCTAACGGCTCTATCGTTAACCCAACATTGATGCCGAGAATAAGTTGGGTTGCGAAAAGCATGCAGCCCAACCTACGCAGCTACTTGTCCAGTCTTAAGTGAGTAGCCGCATAAACAGCCTTTACTTCATTAAGTGTATGGTTGTTTATATGACCAAATCAGTCATCTTTCATGTTTTTCTTTGTAAGCGATTGTCGACTAATGATAGAAGCGGTCACTTAAATTAGTAGCTATTTGTCACTTTATAATCAAGCCGTCATTATTATTCTATATAATGTGTTCGAAACTCTTTATCCTCAACACTAAATTCTAAAATGCCTTTATTACGTTTATCCAATATTTCCATTGCTTATGGTACTCATGCTTTATTAAAAGACGCCGATTTTCAGCTAGATGCTGGTGAAAGAGTCGGTTTGCTAGGCCGTAATGGTGAAGGTAAATCAACCTTAATGAAAATCATTGCTGGCAATGTCTTACCTGATCATGGCGATATTTGGCGTCAACCCGAATTAAGATTGGCGTGGTTGGAGCAATCTCCTGAACTTCCTGATGATGCGACTATTTATGATGCCGTTGCCGGTGGTTTAGGGGAATTAGGTGAGTGGATTACTCGTTACCATGCCCTGACATTATCTATGGATTATGATGATGAAAAAGCCTTAAATGAAATGGGTGACTTACAGCATAAGCTTGAAGCACATAATGGTTGGCATTTTCAACAACGTGTTGAGAATACTTTAACTAAGCTAGACTTGCCAGGTGATTTAAAAATCAATAGTTTGTCGGGTGGCTGGAAGCGACGTGTAGCCTTAGCGCGTGCTTTAGTGATCGAGCCCGAAGTGCTGCTGCTTGATGAGCCTACCAATCATCTTGATTTTGAAAGTATTACTTGGTTGGAAGAGCAATTACTTAACTTTCAAGGCGCTGTGTTATTTGTGACCCATGATCGATCATTCTTGCAAAAATTAGCGACACGAATTGTTGATTTAGATCGCGGTAACTTAGTGTCCTGGGCGGGTAATTATGATGACTACTTAACCCGTAAAGCCGCAGCTCTTGAAGATGAAGCGAATCAAAATGCCGAGTTTGATAAAAAACTAGCGGAAGAAGAGGTTTGGATTAGGCAAGGTGTAAAAGCTAGGCGCACACGTAACGAAGGGCGCGTTAGAGCCTTAGAAAAATTACGTAATGAACGCGCACAACGCCGACTACAACAAGGCACTGCTAGATTAGCTTTAGAGAAAGGTGATGCGTCAGGTAAAAAGGTTATTGAAGTTGATGATATTTGTTTTGGTTACGGAGACAGGCAAATCATTAATCATTTTTCTACCTTAATTCAGCGCGGAGATAAAATTGGTTTAATCGGTGCTAATGGCGCGGGTAAATCAACATTGCTAAAACTTTTGTTAAAACAGATAGAGCCTAATAGCGGTATCGTAGATCAAGGTACTAAACTCGAAATCGCTTATTTTGACCAATTACGTGATCAATTAGATCCAAATTTGACGGTTGCAGATACGGTTGCTGATGGTAATGATTTTGTCGAAATAGCAGGCAATAAACGTCATGTTATGTCGTATTTAGGTGATTTCTTATTTGCACCTGCCAGAGCAAGGTCACCGGTTAAAAGTTTGTCGGGTGGTGAAAAAAATCGATTATTACTGGCAAGATTATTTACTAAGCCTGCTAATCTGATTGTGATGGATGAGCCTACTAATGATCTAGACTTAGAGACATTAGAGTTATTAGAAGAAAAGCTTGTTAATTATGATGGTACTTTATTGCTAGTAAGTCATGATCGTGCCTTTCTTGATAATGTAGTTACCAGTGTTTATGTGCTGACAGGTTCTGGTGATGTTGATGAATTTGTAGGTGGTTATACAGACTGGATGGGTTATGTAAAGCAAGCCGAGAATAGCAAGCCTGTGGTTGCGGTAAAGAAAATCGAGCCGGTGGTAAAGCCAGAATCTTCTAATAAAAAAAAGAAGTTAAGTTTCAAAGAGCAGCAAGAACTTAATAAATTGCCAGATATGATTGATGAGTTAGAAACTAAGCAAGCAGCATTAACGTTGCAAATTAGCTCATCAGGGTTTTATAAAAAAGAACCCTTAGCAATAGCAAAGACCTTGGATGAACTGAAAGCCATAGAAGCTAATTTAGAGCAAGTTTATGCGCGTTGGAATGCTTTAGAAGCATTAACAGAAGATATTTAGCTTAAAAATTCATTGCAAGATAGTGCGATCTCGACTATCCTTGCGGATTGTTAAAGTCACCATATTGACAAACAATCTAGGAGAGATGGCCGAGTGGTCGAAGGCGCACGCCTGGAAAGTGTGTATACGGTAACGTATCGAGGGTTCGAACCCCTCTTTCTCCGCCATTAATATTTGGGGTGTTAGCTCAGCTGGTAGAGCAGTGGACTCTTAATCCATAGGTCCGGGGTTCGAACCCCCGACACCCCACCAATCTTATTATTTAAGACATATAAAATAACCCCTAGCACCCTAGCAATATGGTTCTCGGGGTTTTTTATGCCTATCAGTAACTGGCTCAATGCTAATGTTACTGCATCAATTTACAGTAACTCGGCGGGGAGTCGCTAATAGCGACTGCCC
>CAIVGC010000094.1 GCA_903905335.1 uncultured Methylococcaceae bacterium | reverse complement strand
TAATGCTCGCTGCGATCACTAATTTAGTGGGAGCTTTTTCAGGTACCGCAGTCGCCAAAACTATTTCGTCTGGATTAGTAGATACGGGCATGGTTAACATGAGCTCCGAAATCTTGATCTGCGCACTGACTGGTGCGATTATTTGGAATCTTATTACTTGGGCTTTAGGTCTGCCGTCTTCATCGAGTCATGCCTTAATAGGCGGTTTATGTGGTGCAGCCCTAGCAGCTGGAGGTAATAATATTGATGTGTTGATCTGGTCAAAAACGGCGGCAGTTTGGACAGAAAATAAAGGCATACTTTGGAAAGTTGTTATTCCCATGGTCAGTTCACCGTTAGTCGGATTTATTTTAGGCATTACTATTATGGGTAGTTTGATGGCTATCATTAGCAGCATGAATTCCGCTGGTGGAGTCATGGCTAATATGGCGCGTCCAAAATGGGTTAATGCAGTGTTCGGAAAAGCTCAGCTTTTATCCGCAGCTTATATGGGTTTTGCCCATGGCAGTAACGATGCGCAAAAAACCATGGGGATTATCGCCTTGGCAGTATTTGCTGCAAATGGTGCGGGTACACTTGATCAATTACCCGCTTGGGCAGAATTTTTAAGACCTGATGGTGGAGAAAAAGATATCGATTCTTGGATCGTTTTTTCATGTGCTTTAATCATGGCGCTGGGTACTTCAGTGGGTGGCTGGCGTATTATCAAAACTCTAGGTCACAAAATGGTCAAGTTACACCCGATACATGGTTTCGCAGCGGAAACCAGCTCAGCAACCATTCTGGTAGTTGCTGCGCATTTCGGGATGCCAGTTTCCACTACCCATAGTATTTCAACCGCCATAATGGGCGTTGGTTTTGCCAAAAATCCTCATGCGTTAAAGCTTTCTGTTATTGAACGAATTGTTTGGGCATGGGTTTTAACAATTCCGGCAGCGGGATTGGTAGCGTGGGGTATGGTTAATTTGTTGTTTTTGTTACATTAAGAGAAGCAATTAAAGAGATAATTTAATCATCAGTTTACTGATTAATTATACGGCCTTAAATTCTATTTTTCAGACTATATAGTGGGTAAGCCGTGATTCCGGCAAGGACTACCGGAAACCAGTTGCCATGGAAGGTGAAGCCCACAACTATAAATTTCATGATAAGCACTCCATCATTCGATGCCTACATCCTTGTACTCTGGATCCTTTGCAGTTCATGCTGGGATAACGAAGGGGTGTTTTTCAGGTACTTATAAGAGTTGTATTTGTCGATCTTATTTTTATTTACCCACTACGATTCACATAGAGCCAATTTCATAGTAGCAAGATTAACTGATAATCTTGCTGGTCATAGGCTGCACTCATTAACAAATAGGATAAGAAATGACAATAAATCAAGCAATTCACAACCTCACCTACTGGCAACCTTCAGCAGGCAACATCATCGCGGGTATCATTCAAGGCAGTGGCGCTACTGATGATTTACTCTATGATGAACAGAAAATATTGTTTTTACAGGAGGATAATGGTGCTGCTGTTGGTGTTGTCCTAAATCGTTATTTAATGCACAGTTTGAAACAACATAACGCCACCGTGGGTGATTTAGTTACCATCACTTTTCATGGTAAAGAGCAGAAAAATAATGGACGTTCTTTTAATCGCTATAGTTTGGCTGTGGATAAGACTTCCCGTTAAGTATTAAAATAAGCTCTTCATAGTTCGACAAGCTCATCACGAACAGTTTTATTTTACTTTCCTATCAAGAATAACGATTGACTGTGTCGAATTGTTATTTAGACAGGAATAAGGCCGTAAAACAAAACCGTCAGGCATAAAAAAGGCCCCGATCAGATCGGAGCCTTGGTTTAAGCTTACCTATGAAATAGCCTTAAAAACTTAACCACCCTGATCCAAACGAACTGGCAAACACAAGGCTTACTATCGTCATTAGCTTGATTAAGATATTTAAGGATGGACCACTAGTGTCTTTGAATGGGTCGCCGACTGTGTCGCCCACAACGGAGGCTTTATGGGAATCTGAGCCTTTACCGCCGTATTCTCCTGTTTCGATGTATTTTTTCGCGTTATCCCAAGCACCACCAGCATTTGCCATCATCACTGCGAGTAAAAAGCCTGATAATAATGTGCCGATTAATAAGCCAGCCAGCGCTTCTTTGCCAAGTACATGGCCAACAATAATCGGTACCAGTACCGCTAAAGCGCCAGGTAGAATCATTTCACGTAAGGCACTCTCTGTACTAATGCCTACACAGGTTTTGTAATCGGGTTTGCCTGTGCCTTCCATCAAGCCAGGAATTTCTTGGAATTGTCGTCTTACTTCGAGTACGATTTCATGCGCTGCTTTGCCTACTGCCATCATAGTGAGAGCAGAGAATAAATAGGGCATCATTGCGCCTATCAATAAGCCTGGCAGCATAGTAGGGGCAAGTATGTCCAAAGATTCTATTTTGGCTGCGGAAACGTAAGCGGCAATCAAGGCTAATGCAGTTAGAACGGCAGAACCAATGGCGAAACCTTTTCCGGTTGCCGCAGTAGTATTGCCTAAGCTATCTAGCGCATCGGTACGTTGCCTGACTTCTTCAGGAAGATGACTCATTTCAGCAATACCACCGGCATTATCGGCAACGGGGCCATAAGCATCGGTCGCTAAGGTAACACCCAAGGTGCTTAACATGCCCACGCCTGCCAATGCGACTGCATACAAACCAGCAGCCAGTGTGCCATCGGCTTTATGCCCCAGCCAGATGCTGATAAGGATTGCAAAAGCAGTGATAAGTACTGGTAATGCGGTACTCATCATACCTACAGCTAAGCCTTGGATAATAGTTGTTGCTGCACCCGTTTGAGTGGCTTCAGCAATCGCTAGAGTAGGTTTTTCGGTATAGGACGTGAAGTATTCTGTGACATAGGCAATGGCATTTCCGGCCACTAAGCCAGTTACAATAACCAACCAATAATTAAAATGTAAGCCAGACATTAACACTGCAAGTAAAGTTAAGCCTAAAACAACGACAGATGCGCCCCAAACTGAGCGACGTAATGCCGTCAGTAAATCTTCTAACGACGCATTTTCGTTTATTTTTGCTACGTATTGGCTTAAATAATAAACGGACTTTGAGTAATACGATGCATTGGCAGCTTCGCTTTCATCGCGTTCCTTGCCTATCACCATATAAATACCAAATAGACTGGAGATTACGCCGACAGCGGCAACCAGAAATGGTAAGCCAATGTAGGCAACTGTTGAGCCATTACCTAGAGCTGCACCTAGTGTCGCTGCAGCAATGATAGAGCCGCTGTAGCTTTCAAATAAATCTGCACCCATGCCTGCAACATCACCTACATTGTCACCCACATTGTCGGCGATGACTGCTGGGTTGCGTGGATCGTCTTCTGGTATCCCTTTTTCAATTTTGCCGACTAGATCAGCACCAACATCGGCTGCTTTGGTAAAGATACCTCCGCCAACCCGGGCAAAGAGGGCAATACTGCTGGCACCAAAACCAAAACCAGTGATATAGGTTAATTGGTTAGGATCTCCGTTAAAGATAAGAAATAGTAAGGTCATACCAATAAGGCTGAAACTGACTACAGACATACCCATAATCGCGCCACTACCGAAGGCAACACGTAAGCCCTCATGCAAGCCACGGCTTGCGGCAGAAGCAGTTCGGGTGTTGGCGCGGACGGCAACATACATGCCTAGATATCCTGCTCCGGCTGAAGCAATAGCACCTGAAACAAAACAAAAGGCCGTTTGCCATTGCAAAAATACAGCGATAACAGTTGCGACAATCGCAACAAAAACTGCAATTACGCGATATTCTCGGGCCAGAAAAGCGGAAGCACCTTCTTGAATAGCGGTGCCAATTTCACGCATGAGCTCGTTGCCCTGATCGTAGGCGAAAACTCGTTTTAATTGCCAAAGTACAAATGCTACTCCAGCGATGCCCATTAATAAGGCAATTACAATTGATGCTGATGTTGATAACAACATAGATTTAACTCCTATTTTATTATTATTATTAATATAGTTTTAGTGGCGCATAATAAACTTTAATTGTGAAAGAAAATAGTCTATATGTGAAATACAGTAGGTAATTAATTACAAGGAGAGTAATTAATTGATGCTTAATGCTGTTTGGTTTTTAGAATTGAGTTGTCCACAGGCGGCTAATACATCATCACCTTTAGCCGCTCTTATTAGCGTTGGGATTTTAAACGTATCTAAAACTTCCTTAAATCTGTCGATTTTATCCAAATCCGGACTTTGGTAATGTGATCCTGGGAAAGAGTTAAAAGGAATTAAGTTGATATAGGCTTTTTTACCAGCTAGTAACGTCCCTAATTTTTTAGCGTCATCTGCCGCATCATTAAAGTCTTTGATCAAAATATATTCATATGTAATAAATTGCTTTTTATTTAAAGGTATCTGGTCAATAGCAGTCAATACGTCATTTAGCGGATATTTTTTATTAATGGGAATTAGTTCATTTCGCTTTTCTTCAATGGGTGAATGAAGAGATAACGCAAGGTTGACGCCAGGAATTTCTTCACTCCATCTTTTAAGCCCAGGAATATAACCAGCCGTTGAAATAGTGATTTTTTGCACGCCAATTGACGTTCCGTGTTTTGATAAAAATATTTCGCAGGCTTTTTTAACGGCATCAAAATTATGTAAAGGTTCGCCTTGCCCCATAAAAACAATATTTAAAATTCTCTCTTCTCCAGGCCTATTGACCGCCAACCAACGCCAAGCAATTATAAACTGGCCAACAATTTCACTGGGAATTAAGTTTCTTTTAAGTCCTTGTTTTCCTGTAAAACAGAAAGAACAATTCATGGCGCAGCCAACTTGGGATGAAAGGCAGATAGAATATTTATTATGAAATGGTATTAAGACGGTTTCAATTTTATGATGATCTTTAAGCTTAAAAAGAAACTTTACGGTTCGATCGTTCTTTGACTCATGAACCCTATCGATTTCAGGTAAAGAAAAGTCAAATGTATTCTTAAAAAAATCCATTGAGCGCTGAGCAATTTTATCAACGCATTGAGCGGTTTCTTTTTTCTTATAATGCCAGTTAAATAGAACCGACGCGGCTGAAATGTTTAAACTATTCTGATTTATAACCATTTCTAAATCAGAATAGTTTAGGTCATAAAAGGATGGTTTCAATAGTGTCTCCTATTAATACGTTAACCATATCGATATGCGTTTAATGTAAGTTAGAAATTATAACAGGATGAGCCTATTACTTACGCCAATAAACTTAATCTATCAAGCTAACAAGGCGCTCTGCATAATTAATGTGTGTTGATTTACTTGACCATTAATTATGGTAGGTGGTGCTTTGGTATCTCTAATCAGATCAAAGTAAATCACTTACACAATGAATTTTATATACTTTAAATCAACAACTGAGCTAGTTAGTATAAGTATTTATACTCATTGTAAGTCTGCTTTTATTCTATTATTCTGTCAGTCAGAATTCGTTATTAAGATGTTTTTAGTTTAGTCGTTTGATATTTGTTAGTAATGACAAGATGGATTGCGAAAGCTGTCGGTGTAAACTAGTGGTTTTTGTAAGTTTTCAAAGGAATAGCTGTTGAGCTATATCAGACTATGAAGATAAAAACTATTAAGAGCATTATACGGATTATTAGCTTGATGTTGCTGGCAGGTTCATTGGCTGGCTGTATGTATTGGGTTAGAGCTTATCAGACTTATCTACAAATGGATGAATTTGATCGTTATTTTTCGGTTGTGAGTGCTGATGAGTTTACACTGCAATTTAAAAAACCGATTTTATATAGTAAAGATTTTGTATCTTTATCTAGGTTGTATGCCAGTGAGGATACACTTACTCAAGAAGGTCGACGTTGGCGTTATTGGTTCCGTAAGATTGATGCCAATAATAAATTGATAGCGCCTGAAATTAGTTTTTATTCGGATTTAAATTTTAATAAAGCTGGTATGTTGACTGCGTGGTCATTTTCATCTTTATTTTTAAAGATTGCTCCACCCAAATTTCTTGAGGTCTCTTTACGTTCTATTGGTGGTGCTGAGATTGATGAAGAGAAACAGCAGTTGCATGCTAATAGTCAGTTATTAACTAAGATTTCTGATCAATTGCCTAAAAAAGCATCAGTGATAGCACAATTAGGGGAGCCGCTAGATATAACGGATGAAGGCGAAATGGAAGTGTATCGATATCATTTTTTACTGGATACGCATTATATAGAAAAAGGTTTCGAAGATAGGGCTCTTAATGAGATTAAGATTCGTTTTGATAAAAAAACGGAGGAGTTAATTGGCATGAGTGGTCGATTTGCCGGCCTTAAGGTGTCTATTGATTATCGGAATTTTCTTAATGTACCTAGTAAAGAATTGTAATGTATTCACTGCTGCTGGATTTTTAATAAAAAGAATCTATCGTAGGTTACGTTGGAGAGAGCTAGATTTATATTTTTTAGAATTAATAATGGGAGGTAGTTATGATAAAAGTATTACTTGCTGATGATCATGAATTGGTTCGTACCGGTATTGAAGTGTTGCTGAATGCTTGCGAAGATATTACTGTTGTAGGTATAGCTAAATCAGGTGAAGAAACTATTGAGAAGGTATCCGCTTTATTGGTGGATGTGGTGTTGGTGGATATTGATATGTTGGGTAGCGGTGCTATAGAAGTTTGTAGCCAGATTTTACAGCATAGCACTCAAGCTAAAATTATCGTTGTATCTGCTAATAATGATAGCCTTATTCCACCGCCATTATTTAAATTGGGTGTGTTAGGATTTATTTCTAAAGATTCACCTATTGAGGAGATGATCAAAGCTATTCGCAAAGTGATAGCCGGCGATCATTATCTGAGTGTTGATATTGTTTATAATCTAGCTAGTCGTAAACCACAGGATTATTATGATTCACCTTTTTTAAAGCTTTCCCGACGAGAAGCTGAAGTAGTTACCTTAATTTTGCAGGGTAAATCGATTAAGGAAATGTCTGATCTGTTGATATTGAGCGATAAAACCGTTAATACCTATCGTTATAGGCTTTACGATAAGCTGAAAATAAAAAATGATGTTGAATTAACAAGATTGGCTTATAAAGTGGGATATTTTGAAACAGCCTTAATTTAGTGAAGAGGGTCGTTGTATCGGCTTAAAGCTGTTAAAATCTGGCTACTTTCAAATTTATCCTATAAGTACAATGACTACAAGACCCACTAAAGATTTAGAAACATTTGTTAATCCACAGATTGATCGTGATTACACCATACGCATTGATATTCCAGAGTTTACTTGTTTATGTCCAAAAACCGGACAACCTGATTTTGCGACTATTCAAATTGAATACGTGCCTGGTGCATTGTGTGTGGAATTAAAGGCACTTAAGCTTTATATGTGGGCATTTCGTGAGCAAGGTGCTTTTCATGAAGCTGTCACTAATGAAATTCTTAATGATATTGTTGCGGCAATTGCTCCCAATTTTATGCGTATACGTGCGGAGTTTAATGTTCGTGGTGGTATTTACACGACGATTGTTGTTGAACATAAAGATAAGCAATGGCAGGCTCCAGAGTTAGTTAACCTACCTTAATTTATAATCTTTTTTGCCTATATTCAAAGCGATTACAAATTTCTAGATTAATGTAGGTTGGGTTAGCGATAGCGTAACCCAACAGCTACAAAGACCCAAGATGTGATCGCTTAGAGTAGAGCTACAGTTCGACTTATTTAATTGATTCTTATGACTCTTAAAGACGCTTTAACAACATTGCCGCAGTACATCCTACCTCATCATGCTTTATCTAGAATGATGAGTAAGTTAACTCATTGTGAAAATAAGGCTTGGAAAAATCTGTTTATAAAGCAGATTATCCGGCATTACGGGGTTAATATGGATGAGGCTAAACAGCCAGATATTAATGCTTATAAAAGTTTTAATGATTTTTTTACTCGTGATTTAAAGTCTAGTGCTAGGCAGTTAACGTCAGAAGTTAATGCCATTGCTAGTCCTGCTGATGGTGCTGTTAGTCAAGCAGGTGCTATTTCAGAGGGTGAGATATTTCAGGCTAAAGGTAAAAGTTATACCGCGCTAGATTTGCTAGGTGGTAGTAAAGAGCGTGCTAAAGCTTTTAATAATGGCGTGTTTACGACTATTTATCTGTCACCTAAAGATTATCATCGCTTGCATATGCCTTTAACAGGTACGTTGCGAGAAATGGTACATGTGCCTGGTCGCTTATTCAGTGTTAATACCGCGACCACTCGGTCTGTACCTAGATTATTTGCTAGGAATGAACGTGTCGTTGCTATTTTTGATACTGAGCTAGGGCCTATGGCTTTAGTCTTAGTAGGCGCTATCTTCGTGTCTAGTATAGAAACGGTATGGCATGGCGTTGTTACGCCACCCAGTGTCACTTCAGTGCAAACTTGGGATTACAAGGAAAACGCACCTACACTCAAAATGGGTGAAGAAATGGGGCGTTTTAATATGGGTTCTACTATTGTTGTGTTATTTGCAAATAATAAAGTGCAATGGGATCGCGAGTTTGTAGCAGATAAGATAGTTAAGCTCGGAGAAATGATAGGTAAGCATGTAGATTAGTTTTGCCTAAAAGCCACATAGTTTTATGTGGGAAAGCACAGGTCAGGTTAGTGTAAGGTATTCTGACCTGTCTAAGTTTTACGCTATCATACTTAACCTAATTTTAAGCCCAGCATAGTATGAGAATTCAAGAATGCTTGTGTTTTCATACGTTTTCCGCCGGGTAGTTGTATCTCATACAGACGCAAGAGTCCATTTCCAGTGACTACGTCAATTGTTTTATTGGCACAAAAGACAGTGCCTGGACTTAATGCTAGCGATTGCTGATCACTTGACTCTAAGACTTCGCAACTCCAGATGCGGAGTACCTTATCTTGATATAGTGTTTGTGCGACCGGCCAAGCATTGAGGCCTCTTACCTTTAGTGCAATTTCATGAGCTGATTGTTGCCAATCTATTACGGCTTCGCTTTTGGTTAGTTTTTCTGCATAAGTGACTAAGCTTTCATCTTGAACTTCGGCTTGAATTACCCCAGAGTCTATCTGTGTGAGTACTTTAGCTAAACCAAGTGCGCCTATTGTGGCTAGTGTGTCATGCAGTGAGCTGGCAGTATCATTGTTAGTTATGGTGTATTCTTCTTTATGTAGCATATCGCCAGCATCAAGTTTGCGGACAATTTGCATAATGGTAACGCCGGTTTTAGCATCACCTGCCATCAATGCTCTTTGAATAGGTGCGGCTCCTCGCCAGCGAGGCAATAATGATCCGTGAACATTAATGCAGCCCAATTTAGGTGCCTCTAAAGCGTCTTGAGTTAAGATCATGCCGTAGGCGACAACCACCATCAAATCGGCATTGAATGAGAGTAGTTGCTGTAAATCCTCATCTGTTTTAAAGCTAAGAGGTTGAAATACAGGAATAGCGTGCGTTAAAGCGAGTGCTTTAACGGGACTGATATGTAATTGTTGGCCTCTACCCGCTGGGCGATCAGGTTGGGTGTAAATAGCACAGACTTCATGCTTGGAATCGAGCAGTGCTTGTAAACTGGGTACCGCAAACTCTGGGGTGCCAGCAAAAATAATCTTCATGATCAGATTGTTTCCAGTTGATGGGATTTCTAAGTGTTCATCATTGCTCTTCGAATATCGAATATAGCGCAGAAATTTTAACTGAATTCATATAAACTTTAAATCGTTATGGCTAAAAAGCCTCCTAGGAATCGTTATGATTAAGAGAATATTATTTGGATTGATGATCTTATTTGTGATTAGCATTAAAGCTCATGCTGATGAAATACACTTAAATCCTAATCATCCTGAGCAATATACGGTCGTAAAAAATGATACTTTATGGGGGATTGCAGAGAAGTTTTTAATACATCCTTGGCAGTGGCCTGAAATTTGGAATGCTAATGAAAAAATTAAGAACCCCAATCTTATCTATCCAGGTGATATTATTTATTTGACTATCATTAATGGGAAGCCACAAATTAGATTCTTAAAAAGAAAGCCTCAAGATCAAGATAGCAAGCAGTCAGTTTGTATTCTGAAGGATGACGCTCCTATAAAAGGGCGGTCCGATTTTTCTGTTTCAAAAGAAGGTAAATTAGTGCCATGTATTCGTGAAGTGACTGTTAGGCAGGCGATAACTTTAATACCTTATGAGCAGATATCGGCATTTTTAAACTTCTCTAAGGTAGTGTCTGAAAACAACGTAAGCAATGTTCCTTATGTTGTTGATATTGCGGCAGAGCATCTTATTGCCAGTGTCGGTGATAGGTTGTATGTTCATGGTTTAATCGATTCAGAGAGGCATAATTATAGTATCTATCGTAAAGGTGATAGCTATATCAGCCCTGATAATGGGGAGGTGTTAGGATATGACCTAAACTATATTGCTGATGCTACATTGCAACAATTTGCTGATCCTGCGACTTTAATAATTACTAAATCTAACAGTGAAATTCTTCATGGGGATTGGGTTATGCCAAAGACTGATGAAGAATTATCTTTAAATTATTTTCCAAAGTCTCCGAAAACCAAAGTAAGTGCAAATATTATTCGTATTTTTGGGGGGCTTTCACAAACAGGACCTTTAGGTGTGGTTGCTATTGATAAGGGACATCAAGATGGTATTTCCGAAGGACATGTTTTAACTGTTGCTGAAAATTGTCAATTTTTTAAAGATCCTTATCAGGTTAATAACAGCGAAAAGACAAATCTTCCCTGTGAGCAAATTGGAACGTTGATGGTTTTTCGTGTTTTTGAACGTGTGAGTTATGCTTTGGTAATGTCAGCGACTCAAGATATAAATTTATTGGATAAGGTTAAGGCGCCTTGAGTATTGTTACTGACTCTACAAATGAAAACTTAAAGTTTTGGTTAGCCTTATCTCGTGTGCAGGGTGTTGGTGCTCGAACGTTTCTTAATTTGCTAGAACAGCATAGTCCTGAGCAGTTATATGCTGAATCAACAGCGGCATTGTCGGCTTTAGGTTTAAAAAGTGCTATTATCCAAGCCATCAAGAATCCAGATTGGGCAAGTATAGCTTATGATCTCGAATGGTTGGCGCTAGAAAATAATGGGGTTATCACTTTTAGTGACGCAAATTATCCTAGTCAATTAAAGGAGATTTCTGATCCGCCGCCGTTATTATTTATACGCGGTAATTCAGATTTATTGGCATTGCCACAAATTGCTATTGTGGGTAGTCGTAATCCTTCTTCGGTAGGTATGGAGACAGCTTTCAATTTTGCAAAGCAACTATCTCAATACGGTTTTGTTATTACCAGTGGTTTGGCTTTAGGTATCGATGGCGCGAGCCATCGAGGTGCCTTAGCTGCGCAAGGTTACACTATTGCCGTTGCCGGAACGGGATTAGATCGTGTTTATCCAGCTAGGCATAAAGACTTAGCGATTGATATAGTTGAAACGGGGTTGATGGTTTCAGAATTCCCTCCCGGCACGACTGCAAAATCTAATCACTTTCCTAGGCGTAACCGCATTATCAGTGGATTGTGTCAAGGTTTACTGGTAGTTGAAGCTGCTATACAAAGCGGCTCATTAATTACTGCTAAAATGGCTTTAGATCAAAATCGTGAGGTATTTGCGATACCGGGGTCTATTCATAATCCCTTGGCAAGGGGATGTAATGCATTGATTCGAGAAGGTGCAAAGCTTGTTGAAACAACGCAAGATATTCTTGAAGAATTAAATGTTGTTTATCAACAAGATAAAGAAATAGTGTCTGTTGTCATGCAATCAACACTTGACCTAGAGCAACAAACATTATTGAATCGTGTCATGTTTAGCCCAACTTCTATTGATTATTTGGTTGAAAATAGTGATTTATCTATTGAATCTATTTCTTCAATGCTTTTGATTTTGGAGCTACAAGGTTACCTAGAAGCAATCGCTGGTGGTTGTTATATGAGAATAAAATAAATTAAGCAGTAAGCCTATTATGAAAGAAAATATTTTTGATGTTTTAATGTATTTGTTTGAAAACTATATGGAAGAGGAGATAGAAATGTTTCCTGATAGTGATGTCATTAGAACAGAGTTATTGGAAGCAGGTTTTGAATCTTGTGAAGTTAATAAGGCTTTTGATTGGCTTGATTCGCTGAGTCTGCAACAAACCGTAAAATCAAGTGTTACAGCTACCTTTCGTATTTTCTGTTCTCAAGAAATTGCAAAGTTGGATCTTGAGTGCCGTAACCTTATTATGTTTCTAGAGCAAAATGGAATTTTAAATTCTGTTAATCGAGAAATTGTAATAGATCGTGCTATGGCTTTAGAGCATGAAGAAATTTCGATGGAAAAACTGAAATGGATAGTGTTGATGATTTTATTAAGCCAACCTGACGAGGAAATTGCTTTTTCCAGAATGGAGGACATTGTTTATAATTTGATACCCACTTATTTGCATTAAAGCATCAGGTGAAAGGCAAAGCAGACTAAAGACTAAAGGTAAAAAAGAATGTACCTTTTAGTCTTTAGTCCTTTTAATTAAGGGAGTAAAAATCTCATTATTATAGTATCGCCTGCAAAAGCCAAAACTGGCTAAAGGCAAAAAAGAATGTACATTTTAGCCTTTAGCCTTTAGCCTTTACCCTTTAGTCATTCACCTTTCGTATTTAGCCCTTTTAATTAAATGAGTAAAAATCTCGTCATTGTAGAATCGCCTGCAAAAGCCAAAACTATTGAAAAATACTTGGGGAAAGATTTTCAGGTATTAGCTTCTTATGGGCATGTTCGTGATCTTGTTCCTAAAGAAGGAGCTGTTGATCCCAGCAATGATTTTGCAATGAAATATGAAATCATTGAGCGTAATCAGCGTCATGTTCAGGCTATTAGTAAAGCACTTAAGACCGCAGATACTTTATATTTAGCGACCGACCCTGATAGAGAGGGGGAGGCCATTTCTTGGCATTTGTATGAGCTACTAAAAGAAAAAAAAATACTAAAAGATAAGCCGGTGTATCGCGTGGTTTTTCATGAAATCACTAAAAAAGCGGTAACTGAAGCGATTGCTAATCCATCTCAATTAGCGATTAATTTGATTAATGCTCAGCAAGCTAGACGCGCTTTAGATTATTTAGTTGGCTTTAAGTTATCACCTTTATTGTGGAAAAAAATCCGTAGGGGATTGTCAGCTGGTCGAGTACAAAGTCCTGCTTTACGGATGATAGTTGAGCGGGAATTAGAAATAGAAGCGTTCAAAACCCGTGAATATTGGACTATTGATGCTGCACTCACTGCACATGATCAAAACTTTAAAGCCAAATTGACACAATTTGATAATGAAAAACTAACTCAATTTAGTATTACTGATGAAGTGCTGGCAGAAAAAACCAAACAAGCCTTACTTTCTGCTGCCGATGGTCAGTTATTAGTATCTAAATTAGAAAAGAAACAGCAGAAACGTAATCCAGCGCCGCCTTTTATAACCTCTACCCTGCAACAAGAAGCTTCTCGTAAATTAGGCTTTACTACCAAACGTACCATGATAGTTGCCCAGCAACTGTATGAAGGTATAGATATAGGTGGAGAAACGGAAGGCTTGATTACCTATATGCGTACCGATTCGGTCAACTTATCGGTAGAAGCTGTTGAGGATATGCGTGCCTTGATTGCGGAAAAATACGGCGCTGAAAATGTGCCCAAAGAACCTCGATTATTTAAGACCAAATCAAAGAATGCTC
>CAIVGC010000093.1 GCA_903905335.1 uncultured Methylococcaceae bacterium | reverse complement strand
GTATCAAAAGTAGTACGCAATTGCTTTACCACATCACTAAAGGTCAACGCATTTTTGCCAAAGGGAGCGCTCATAAACTGTTTTCATAGGAAAATTGAGCTTTCATTTTATGCTATTAGCGCCATAATGAGAATTGCTGGCTCTTTGCCACCGATTTGGATGCTTCCTGTATTAATAAAGCAAGAACAGGGATTTTCCCCTTATCGATTGCTAGCGAGATCTCTGCTGAACGCTTGGCACGCTACTTTAACTTAGAAAATAATGAGTATCGCATTAACAATGCAATACGTGAAACCGTGATCTTTGCCCAGCACAATTTAATTTCCGATCCGCCCTTTACGCGCATGGATTTAATTACCTGTAGAAATCTATTAATTTATTTAGACGCAGAATTACAAAAACAAATTATACCTATATTTCATTATGCCCTTAATCCTGACGGCATTTTGTTTTTAGGCAGCGCTGAAAGCATAGGCTCTTTTAACCAATTATTTACCTGTTTGCACCCTAAATGGAAATTCTATCAACGTTTAGCCGAATTTAAACAGGCACTGACACCCTTAACACTACGTAAACCCTTATATAGCAGACGTTTTGAGCAATCTTTGAATGAGCTAGCACCAGAACGAAGAACAGAAACCACTACACTACAAGTAGAGCATTTTTTATTAGATAAATATGTACCGGTTAGTTTTATCATTAATGTAAAAGGTAAAATTTTTTATATTCATGGCCAATCGGGGGCCTATATACAGCCACCTACAGGACTACCTAACTGGAATATTATCGAAATGGCCAGAGAAGGTTTGCGTTTTCCACTAGCCTCTACCTTACGCTTGGCAGAAAAAAGCACCGACAACCTCTTTATCCATAAAAATGTGCCCATCAATAATAATGGGCACATAGAAACCATAGACTTAACTATAGAAAAAATTAGCAGCCCTGAAGCCCTCAAAAATTTATTAGTAGTCTCTATTAATCCCTGTACTCTCCCAGTATCCGAACTGATTCCTCCCCTATTGCTGACGCCTAGTCTTCCTAGCGAAAAAAATAGCCTGGAACATGAACTGTACTTTACTAAAGAATCCCTTAATGCGGCTATTGCCGATTTAGAGATCAGCAATGAAGAACTACAATCATCGAATGAAGAGCTACAAAGCACGAATGAGGAGCTAGAAACGACTAAAGAGGAAATGCAGTCTCTCAACGAAGAGTTATCGACCATCAACACTGAGCTACAAAAGAAAATAGAGTCGCTGTCTGAAGCTAACGATGACATGCAAAATTTGCTCAATGGTACTGATATCGCTAGTATTTTTCTGGATTGTAATTTACATATAAAACGCTATACCCGGCAAGCAAAAAACATCTTTAAATTAATAGATACTGATACCGGCAGGCCTTTATCGGATTTGACCTCTAACTTACGCTACGACAACTTATTAGATGACGCTCAACAAGTCTTAGAAACGCTGGTCATTAAAGAGGCGGAAGTCCAAACCCTAGCCAACGACTGGTATTTAGTGCGTATTTTGCCTTATCGAACTACCGAAAATATCATTGATGGCTTAGCCATTAACTTTATTAATATCAATAAGCTTAAAGTAGCTGAACTTTACGCCCACGAAGCGTATTTAATGACGGCCATCGTCAATACTGTGTCTCAGCCCATGTTAGTGCTAGATCGTACCTTGCGTATCAGCTTAGTTAATCCTGCGTATCTTAAAAATTATGGCCTTAATCATGATGACTTCATAGGACAGTCTTTATTTAGCATTCATAACGGCGCCTTTAATTTGGCAGCCTTACGTGATTTACTAAACCATACTATAAGCCATAACCAAGCCTTTTCTGACCTTGAAATAGACCTACTGTTTCCGCAAATTGGTCTTAAATCTTTACTACTGACAGGTTGTATGCTGAAACTAAGCTCAAATATCCCATCTCATATTTTATTAAGCATTAATGAAAGGTCTAGCTCATGAACATAACTTTGCTAGCTCTAACCTTTTCGTTATTAATCATAAAGAACTTATGCTGATGAATCCATCTACAGATATTGATAACTTACGTCAGCGCGCAGAGTTGGTAAAAGCTAAGCATTGGGAAGTACTCTTAGCTAAATCAAGTACAGAGATTGGCAAAATGACGACTGAAGAAATCCAGGCGCTGTTTTGTGAACTACAAGTGCATCAAATTGAACTAGAAATGCAAAATGAAGAACTTAAGAGCGCTCAACAGGCACTCAACAAATCTCAACTGGACTATGCGCGCATTTATGACTTGGCACCTATCGCCTACCTAACATTATCAGAGCAAGGACTTATCTTGCAAGTCAACAAAGCGGCAACCACACTATTTAATCTATCGCGTAAAAAACTCCTTAATCAGCGCTTAGAAAAGTTAATTCATGCTGACGATCAAGATGCTTATTATCTTTTCTTTCGTAATCTGCAAAAAAAACAATTCAGCACTTATTTGATGATCCGAATAACTAACTCTAAGCAATATCCGGATAACACAACTGTTACTTACCTAGAATTAAAGGCCACTGTTGATAGACAAGAGAATAATGAGCTCATTATTTATTTAGCCCTCAAAGATGTGACCTCCTATAAAATGCTAGAAGATACCTTAGCCAGCATCAATGAAAAACAAGCGGAAAAAATACAGATACAACAAACTGATTTGATGATTCATCGTCAACTTTTAAACACAACAACCACCAAACTAGAGCAATCTCAGCAAATAAGTTCCGAACTAAAGTCTAAACACACTCACATTTTTAATGCCTCTAGCGAAGGTATTGTGATGTTTAATCAATTGGGCATCATAGAATCGACCAATACAGCCGCCTGTTCACTGCTAGGCTATGACGAAACAGAGCTTTTAGGAACTGATTTTAACCAACTATTGATATCGCCATTATTTACTGAATCAGGCATCCATTTATTACTACGAAATGGCCAAAACAATGTCAAATCCAGATTTAGAGTAGACGGACTTCATTGCAATGGTTCTATCGTGCCTTTATCACTGTCTTTAGTGCATTTTACACTTAACCAGTCTGACCATTTTGCTATTGTGATACGTGATAACAGCTTACTCCTGCAACAAGAGCAGAATGAAAAAGCGCACTTAGATGAAATAGCTCATATGACGCGCTTAAGTCTTATCGGCAGCATGGGCACAGGCATTGCTCATCAAGTTAATCAACCGCTGACCGCGATCAGTAATTATACTCAAGCTTGCTTACAACTCATTAAGGCAGAATCACCGAACTTAAACAAACTCAGTGAGGTTTTAACTAAAACCTATGATCAAGCTCAAAAAGCTGGCCAAATCATTCACCGCATGAAAGATTTGGCTAGCCAACGTAAGACCTCACGCAGCATGAACGTTATTGATGTATTAATTGAAAACGCCGTTAACTTCTACGCTGATGAATGTTATCAGCACAATATTACTGTGACACTGGAACTAATGTCTGATATCCCTGAAATAGCAATTGATAGTGTGCAAATTGAGCAAGTAATATTAATTCTAATCAAAAATTCTATCGATGCCTTAAAAGAACAAAGCAAAGATATCCAAAAATCAATTTCGATACAAACCCAGTTGAATAATGGCCTAGAAGTTCGTGTAAAAGATAGTGGCCCTGGCCTGACTGACCAGCAAAAAGAAAAGATACTCATGCCTTTTTATACCAGTAAAACCAGTGGCATGGGCATGGGGCTTTCCATTAGTCGCTCTATTATTGAAGCGCATGGTGGTATGCTTAGATTTAATAGCATGTTAGGCGTCGGTACTACTTTTTATTTTAACCTACCACTCAATGGAGAAAGCCTATGAAAGCCAATGCGTTGGCAGCCACCATTTATGTGGTTGATGACGAGATTTCAGTGCGTGATTCATTAGAAATTTTACTGGAATCCATTAACATGAAGGTTATCAGTTTTGCTTCAGCAGAGACATTCTTAGACCATTACCAGCCCTGCGAAAATGCTTGTTTGCTCTTAGATGTGATGATGCCGACTATGAGCGGACTAGAACTACAAACCATAATGATGGAACGCGACATCTGTTTACCCATTATTTTTATCAGTGGTCATTCTGGCATCCCTGAATCAGCAAAAGCCTTTAGAGCTGGTGCCTTACATTTTCTGGAAAAACCTTTTGATATTGATTTATTAAAAGAATGTATTAATGAAGCCTTAACAAAAGACCATCTAAAATTACAGGAATTTATTGCCAAACGTAAAGCTACCTTGCTGGTACAACAACTTACGGATAGAGAACGCCAAATTTTACTGCTAATTAGCCAAGGTTACGCTAATAAAGACATCGCCAAAGAACTTAATATCAGCACCCGTACCGTCACTGCCATTAAGTTAAGCTTTATTACCTGCAAAGCCATGAGATAATAAATCAATTTAGAATTTTTCATGGCGAAAAAGCATCGAGCAATTGAAG
>CAIVGC010000092.1 GCA_903905335.1 uncultured Methylococcaceae bacterium | reverse complement strand
GGCATAGTTTCTGGCGAGACTTATTAAGTTTGCCTACAGTTCTGCTGGAGGTTTTTTGATTGTCGACCAACAAAAGCAAGTGTCCGACGACGCTTTGTCCTAGTCTAGGTTATTATAGTTGCCTATTTTCTCTCTCTAATTTACCCATATGGAGATGAATAATATCTTCAAATGTAGGGCTTATTTTTGTGAATTTACAGCCTATTTTTACAATTCTCTTCTGGTCTTCATCATCAAATTGAGATTTATTTCTGACTTCAATTGAAACAGTACCTTCACCAGTTTGTTCCAAAAGTATTTTACAATCTAGTACAGAATAATTTTTTGGCACCATTAATGTCGATATTTCTGGGCTGTCTATTACCATAGAAAAGCCGGCGATACTAATATCTAATAATTTAAATTTTAAAGGCTCAGGATTGTTTTCTAAGGTTAGGTGACAATAACCATATAATGAAGCTACAGTTTTTAAGCGATAAAAAACTCTGGCTTCTAGCCAAAGTAATCTGTCAGGTATAAGTGTAGCGAATGACGATAAGCCATTATGTTTATATTCATTTATTTTAAAGGCATCAAAAGCAAATTTAACACCCAAATAGTCTCCTTTAAAACTAATTTTTTCACTAGTAAATAGCTCATTAATGTCATCTTTTTTAGTGGCGTAATAGAAAATAAAGATGCTATCAACTAAAATAATTTCAAGTATTGTAGTAATGAAAGTTTTATTAGGATTTCCATACTGAACAGTCAGTAAACATTTCTTTTTTAAAAGAACTTGTAATTTTGAAATGATACGACTTTGTTTTTTTATTAAAAATGCTGATTCATATTCCATATATGACCTATAGTCATTAGGTTAGTCGTCTTAATTAGACTCGCGATTATTGCAGCGCTATTATAATGCTTTTATTTTAATAAAGTATCCTCCTAAAGTAGGATACTGGGAACAAACTGTTTGATACGCTTGACGTATTTATGATAACCATCGGTATTGATGAAGCAGAATGTCAGCTTAAATTGGCCTATGATTATAAGCTCGAGCAAATTACTTCAGCATAGGCGCTCGCCCAAGCATTTATAGCTTACTGCTTTAAGAAGTATGCACTTGGATTTTTAGTAACCAGCACATTGAATCTAGTCCTTTAAACCAAGAGCCTGCTCTATCACTAATATGAGCTCTCTTTGGTTAATGGGTTTTGTAAGGTAATGACTAAATCCGGCTGCAAGCCCACGCGCTATATCCTCTGTCATTGCAATCGCGGAGAGGGCAATAACAGGTATAGTCTTGAGCAGCTCATTAGCCTGTAGTGCTTTCAACACCTGATAACCATCCACGTCGGGCATACAAATATCTAGCAAAATAATATCTGGACATTGGAGTAAGGCTTGTGTGATAGCCTGACTTGAGTTTTGTAGAGTGAACAACTGAAGATGTTGATAAGGAAGGAGCATCTTTTTAGTTAATTTCAAATTTGCAGCGTTATCATCTACGTATAACACTCGATATTGGCATGAGCTGTTAGGGTTTTGGTAAGTCGTCTCCTGAATAATAGGCGCTGGCATAGTTGTCGCTATCTGTTGATGAGCATCATGGTTTATGGGCAACTTAATCCAAAAATGACTACCTACGCCAAGCTTACTTTTTACGCCTATCGTTCCACCCATTAATGTTACCAATTCTTGGGTAATACTTAGGCCTAACCCCGTTCCTTCTATATTATTATGCTTCGCCAAGCGCACAAAGGGATCGAATACTTTTTCCAGTCGTTTCGAGTTCATTCCTATCCCTGAATCAATAACATGGATCGTAAAATGATTCGTGTCATTCAGTTCGACACTAACATCTACCATGCCTTGTTTGATGTTATATTTTATGGCATTAGAAATCAAATTGAGTAGTAATTGTATAAGTCGAGTACGGTCACATAGCGTGATAATCTGATGTTTTGATTGATAATTAAGACTAATAGCCTTTTCCTTAGCTAAAGGGCTTGATAAAGCTATACAGTCTTTAATGATCATGGAAATATTTTCGGCTTTCATAGAAAGGGCTGTATGTCCCGACTCAATATGAGACATATCCAACATCTGATTAATAAGGTCTAACAGGTGCTTACTGCCTTTTGAAATTTCCGCCACAAAATCAAGTTGCTCTGCATCTAGTGATTTATTGAGTTGTAACAGCTCAGAATAACCAAGAATAACATTCAACGGTGTGCGCAATTCATGGCTCATGTGGGAAACAAAAACCGACTTGGCTTGATTAGCCTGTTCGGCAATATGCTTGGCTAATGCCAGTTCTTTACTTTTTTTAGTACGTTCGGTGGCATCTCGCTGTATAAATAAAATGCTAGTCGGTTTATTATTGATGTCATATATGACACTGCAATTAACTTCGCAGATAAAATGACTGCCATCTTTTCTAATCATGTCATAGTCTATACTACCCAAATTATTGCCTTTTAATAACTGGGTTATCATGTTTTTCGCTGTTTCATGGGAAGTGATATTGATTACATCAAAGATAGACTTACCCAGAAACTCCTCCTTGGTATAACCCCACATAGCCTTAGTTTTAACAGAAACGAAAGTAATTTTGCCTTTAAGGTCGGACATGCCTATACCGTCTGGCGACAATTCTAAGATGGTCCTTAGTTTTTCTGCTTTGGCTTTAAGGGCAATTTGATAAGTAACAGTGACGTTATGCGCTTCAGTTTCAGCCGCTAATTTTAAATGACTAGTTTTTAAGCGCTCATTACTAAATTCTTTTTCTTGATGAATAAGTCGATAACGATCGGTTAGATAAAAGGTAAACACTAATAACCCAAAAGCTGAGCCAAATTGCAAGCTGTTTAGGCTATAAAAATTAGTCTCAATGAGACCTGCTGCGTGTAACTCACGAATTATTATGCCAATGATGAGCAAAGAAAAACCTAAACTTAAAAAATAAGCATTTGCTTGTTTTTTAAGACAAGCTCTCACTAAAATGATTATGACCAAAGCGGTAGTAAGAGCAATCAGGATATTAGCCAATACGAACCATTTAGAGTTGTATGACACTAACATAGGCATTATAAGATTCAGAGCAATTATCCCTTTAGCTATCAAATAAAATCTAGGCATCAGTTGCTGTATAAGCAGTACTCGACATATAAACAATAATAGACACACAAAATAGAATGAGGCGAAAATTAATAAGCCCTTTTCTGTTAGCCACGGAATGTTCGGCCAAACATATTCAGCGCCAAACCCCCGACTAGTTATAAATGAAAGAGCCATAAAAAAAACCATGCTCAGATAGACTAAATAATCCTTATCTTTTGTCGCAACTGTTAACCCTAGAGCAAAAAAGAAGATGCTTAACAAAATGCCAAAATAGAAACCCTGGAAAATATAACGGTCCAATTCCTTTTTTTGAAACGCCATGGGCTCCCATAAATTCGCTTCTATGAACATAGCGTTAGGCGTGGCACATCTTATATAAATAATGTTTTGACTGTGTGCAGAAATTTGTAGGGGAAAAGCAAAAATATTACTTTGATAGGCCCTATTTTCGTAAGGCAAGGCATAACCGGTATGAATGGCTTGATGATTCTTATGGCCAATCTGCCAATAAAAATCTAAGTTTTTCATTAAAGGATAATTAAGTTCAATGATTTTTTCTATAGGCAGGTCACTGCTATTTTCTATGATTAAACGCAGCCAATAAGCTGAAGATGTAAATCTTAAGTTAATCGAGAGACTCGTTTGCAAATTAGTTTTGAAGTGCGCAGTTTGTATGTCGGCTAGGGTTAATTGTTGGCTGGCATCTTCTAAAATACCTAAATAGGTCGTTAATGAGGTGGATGGGCTGACAATTTTGTTAAGGTCTAAGTATTCATCGGCTACGGCAATTGAGAATTTTGTTATGGCCATTAAAAAAATCAAGCACGTCATGACGTTTTTAATGCCCATCGAAAAATGATAGATTTTTTTACTGATTTGACAACTTGTTTTCAATGTTTAAACCACTTTATCTGCAGTTAACTATTACTTGCTGAACATATTTTGGAGGGTTTAAAAATAACAATTTTATAAGCGATCTAAATCAATTAGCTCAGATAATGAACTTAACTTTAATTTACGCATTACTGCTGTTTTATATTGTTTAGTTGTAGGTAGAGAGATGCTTAAGGTTTCAAGTATTTCAGTATTGTTATAGCCTAGAATCATAAGCTCATAGACCTCTCTTTCGCGCGGCGATAGCACCTTTAATCGGATCGCTATGGCCTCTCTATTGATAGCCCATTGAATCTTTTGCACCTCTCTTTTAAAAGCAGATTCCACGGCCGCTTTTAAATGCTGTTGGCTAACCGGTTTAAGTAAAAAATCTATAGCGCCTTGTTGTAAGGCGGTAATTGATTGGGGGACGGTAGATTCTCCACTGAGAAAAATGACCGGCATAGCCCGCTTTAAACGAACTAATTCAGCTT
>CAIVGC010000091.1 GCA_903905335.1 uncultured Methylococcaceae bacterium | reverse complement strand
GTAAAAGAGTCCAAGCGCTGACTAAATCATCCGGTGTTTTGAGTAAAGACTGGCCTTTACCGTCATAACCCATGGTGCGACTTTTAATAATGGCCGGCCAACCGATGTTGGTCATAGCCAGTTCTAGGCTTTCTAGGCTGTCAATAGCAGCATAGGCAGGAGTAGGGATGTCGATATTATTAAAAAAAGTCTTTTCAATAAGACGATCTTGAGCAACGGCCAAGGCTTTGGGGGCAGGGTGCACTTGGGTATGTGTAGCTAAAAACTCGGCGACCTGTGCCGGTACGTTTTCAAACTCATAAGTGACGACATCGGCACGTTCAGCTAACTCAGCGAGTAAACGAGGATCGTCATAAGCGCCGTGTAAATGCTCACCTAAACTATTAGCGCAGGCATCGGCAGACGGATCAAGAAACACAAATTTAACACCTAAGGGATAACCCGCTAAAGCAATCATACGCGCGAGTTGGCCAGCACCTAGTACACCAACTATCATAAAAGTTCCTCGCGAGGGTCAGAATGGGCGAGTACATTTTCGGTTTGCTCGTTTCTAAAAGTATGTAACGCGGCCCGAAAATGACTGTGTTTATTACTGATAATCGCAGCGGCTAATAAAGCTGCATTAATAGCGCCGGCTTTACCGATGGCTAAAGTACCCACTGGAATACCTGCGGGCATTTGTACAATAGACAGTAACGAATCCATACCGTTTAAGGCTTTAGATTGTATAGGCACACCTAAGACAGGCAGAGCTGTTTTAGCAGCGGTCATGCCGGGTAAATGTGCAGCGCCGCCAGCGCCAGCAATAATAACCTCTAGGCCTTTAGCTTCTGCGGTTTCTGCATAAGCGAACAGTTTATCCGGTGTTCTGTGCGCTGAAACCACGTCACATTCGTACGGAATCCCTAGGCGATCTAAGGTATCTGCTGCATGGAGCATGGTTTCCCAATCGGAAGTCGAGCCCATAATAATGCCAACCAGTGCGGCCATGTTTACTCCTTATAATATCTGTACAATCTGGATCAATAAAAGTCGCTTAGTATCGCATAAATGCTTTGATGATGCGCTCTAAGTTATAGGCTCTTGGGGTCACAATAAGTAGAGCTTAAGTCGCTGACTAGATTTACAGCAATCACCGCTAATGAGGCTAATATTTAGTGTATTTTACTATTAATCAATAGCTTATTATTAATATTGCTTAGGAGTAGATTAAAAAAGACTGCAAGGGAACGGGAGTGATTGATTAATGTTTAGTCGATTTGTGAAAAAACGCGGAACATGTTTGCAGTCAATTTCAAATTTGAAGCATTATCATCAAGGCATAACACTTGATATTGGTATGACGATTTAGGCACTTGGTGAGTACTCTTCTCAGTACTAGACAATGGAATAGCTGATGTTATCGGCTCATCAGCATCCGTCAAAAGTGGCAAAGTAATCCAGAAGTAACTACCTACGCCCAGCTCACTTTTTACGCCTATGGTACCGTCCATTAATTTTACTAGTTTTTGGACAATACTCAGGCCTAAGCCCGTTCTTTCAATATCTTCAGTGGTCGTAATGCGCATATAGGGATCGAATACTTTTTTGCTAGTCGTGTGGAGTCCATACCTATACCTGAATCAATAACGTGGATCGTGTAAGCATTGCTGTCATTCAGTTCGACACTAATATCTACAGTGCCTTGATTGACGTTATATTTTATAGCGTTGGCAATTAAATTCAGTAGTAATTGAAGAAGTTGAGTGCGATCACAAAGGGTGACAATATCCTGCTTATGCTAATACCGTAACTCAATCGTCTTTTTCTGAGCCAAAGGACGTGTTAAAACCAAACAGTCATTAATGAGACTAGAAATATTTTTAGAACGCAGCTTTAAACCTATATTACCTGGTTCAATTTTAGACAGATCCAGCATTTGATTAATAAGCTGCAGCAGATGATTTCCCCCTTTTGAAATTTCCTGCACAAAATCTAATTGCTCTGTCGTTATTGAATTATCCATCTGTAGTAACTCAGAATAACCCAGAATGATATTCAACGGCGTGCGCAGCTCATGACTCATATGGGAGACAAAAATTGACTCAGCTAGATTAGCCTGGTAGGTCATTTTTTTAGCTATCTCCAGTTCCTTAGCTATTTTAATTCGCTCAGTAACATCTCGCTGTATACATAAAATGTGAGTCGATTTATTTTCGATATCGTATATCAGACTACTATTAGCTTCGCAGAGAAAATGACTATTATCTTTTCTGACCATGTTATACACAATAACACCTAAATTATTGCTTTTTAATAACTGGGTTATCATGTTTGTCAGTGTTTCATGAGAACTGACATCGACGACATCAAAGACAGGCTTGCCCAGAAATTCCTCCTTGGTATAACCCCACATGACCATGGTTTTAACAGAAACGAAAGTAATGGTGCCTTCAAGGTCGAATATGCCTATGCCGTCTGGCGACAATTCCAAGATGTTTCTTAGTTGTTCTGCTTTGGTTTTCAGTCTTATTTGATAAGCAACAGCGTCTCTATGCGCTTCAGTTTCAGCCGCTAATTTTAATCTACAATTTTTCAAGTAAACATTACTGGTTTTATTTTCTTGATGGATAAGTCGAAAGTGATCGGTTAGATAAAAGGTAAACACTAACAACCCAAAACATGAGCCCAATTGCAAGCCGTTTAGGCTATAAAAATTAGTCTCAATGAGCCCCGCTGCGTGTAACTCACGAATTAGTATGCCTGTTTTATAAGCGTTCAAAACAATTAGCTCAGATAAAGAACTTAACTTTAACTTAAGCATCACTGTTGTTATATTGTTTAGTTGTAGGTAGAGAGATGCTTAAGGTTTCAAGTATTTCAGCATTGTTATAGCCTAGAATCATAAGTTCATAGACCTCTCTTTCGCGTCTCTCTTTTAAAAGCAGATTCCACGACCACTTTTAAATGCTGTTGGCTAACCGGTTTAAGTAAAAAATCTATAGCGCCTTGTTGTAAGGCGGTAATTGATTGGGGGACGGTAGATTCTCCACTGAGAAAAATGACCGGCATAGCCCGCTTTAAACGAACTAATTCAGCTT
>CAIVGC010000090.1 GCA_903905335.1 uncultured Methylococcaceae bacterium | reverse complement strand
TTTAATTATATCGGAAAAATTCATATCAAGAGTCATCATGAAGCGGACTCCGAAGATGTATCGCAAACAAATCATGATGAGCCTTAAGTAGGCATCTTTCCTAAATTGCGTCATGTCACAGATCAACAAGAGCAGCCAGCATATTCCATGTCAGCGAGTAATTTTTATGTTTACCGCGACAAACATCTTTAACAATCCTGAAAATCTTACAGCGACGATTAATATGCTCAATGAATATTCGTCATTTTGCTAGCGCCTTATTATGAACCTTGTCTTCTGCCGAGAGGGACTGTTTTAATGTGAATGATGCGGTACTTTACGTAACTTTCTTACGTCATAGCCAAGATTAGCAACGGTTTTTGTTAGTTCCTGATATTGGCTATCATTAATTATTGGTGTACGTGCCATTATCCAAACATAGTCTCTGGCATTTCTTGCAATAATGGTGTTGTTATAACCCTGGTCAAGATAAGCAATGATATATTCAGATTTAAACGGCCAAAGAAATTGCATACCCCAGACTGAGTTGCTCGTATTTTCAACGACAAAACCACGAGGGTTATAACGCTTTTCAGGACCATCAAACCCACCTTTACGGAAAACAAACGTCGTATTAATACTACCGTCTTTTTCGAGTTGGTAGGATTCAATGGCATTGTATGCCTCTGTTTCAATGACTGTTGGTATACAAGCAATCACATACCAGTCGCCCATGAATTGATTCAAATTAACAGACGACACTGGTTTTATAGGTGGCAGGCTATGGCTAGTGCAAGCACTAATTAGCGTGGTAACTAGTCCGGCTAATATACTGATGTTTTTATGGTTCAATTTCTGTCTCCAGATTGATTACTAACTAATGGTACGTAGCCATTCAGCGTTAAAAAACAAATAATGAGGTCGCTATCGCGACGATTTGTTAATCGGGTATTCGCACCCGAAGGCGAGATACTTTCTTTTGCTCCGCCAAAAGAAAGTATCCAAAGAAAAGGCGGCTCGATTGCCGCTTCTTCCTGCGCTCCTCGGTTTTGTCGAGGGTCGGTAGAGAGGGCTTCCTGCCCTCCTACCGACGCGCGGCATCCCTGCCGCGCCCCTACGGGCTAATCCCAACAAAACCTGCGGTGCTCGGCGCGGCAAACGAGAGTAAAACGATGTTACTGCGTAATGTTAGTCACTAAAACTAGTTAAATAGAATTTAGATCTAAACTTCCAAAACATTATTCAGCTAGTCTTTATAAAAAGATAATGCGCTACCCGCCATTCATTACCTTCGCTATAACCGAACAATTCTGCACAGGACATAAAAAAAATACGCCAGCGTTGCTGCCAAATAGCGGCTTGTTTTTTACCATAGGTAGTAGTAAATACCGCGCGAATTTCCTTACGATGTAGATCCATATTATTTAGCCAAGCCTCGGCCGTTTTTTGATAGTGACTACCGCATAAATCCCATTGATATTGTAGATGTAAATCTTTTTGAAAGTGCAGCAAGGTATCTCGTGCAGGCATCAGTCCACCGGTAAAAAAGTAGCGCCCCATCCAGTTATCATCGCCCTCGGTTTCAAAGGGATAAGCTAAATGACTATGACAAAAAATGTGCACAAAAAGCTTGCCGTCTAGGTTTAGCCAGCTAGAAATTTTACTTAACAGGCTGTCATAATTACGCATGTGTTCAAACATTTCTACAGAGACTATGCGGTCAAAGTGTTTGTCCAAAGTGAGTTGATTTACATCACAGGTAATCACTTCGATATTTCCAAAGCCGCGTTGTTCTGCTTGTTGTTGAATATATTCACGTTGGCTATTGGAATTGGAAACCGCGGTAATGCGACTGGCTGGAAAATGCTCTGCCATCCATAACGTTAATGATCCCCAACCACAACCTAATTCGAGTATCTGTTGTCCATCAAGCAATTCAGCGCGCTCGGCTGTCAGGGCTAACATCTGGGCTTCTGCTTGATCAATATTCTGGGTTTTTTCATCCCAGTAACATGAGGAATATTTGAGGTGTTTACCCAAGGCATATTTATAAAATGCGGCAGGGACTTCGTAATGCTGTGTATTAGCGGCAACGGTTTCAATGGCAATCGGACCTTGACGAAGGTTTTCCAGCAATAGCTGATAACGTTGCTCTGTGCCATTGCTAGACTCATCCTGCAAACGTTGTTTTAACAGTTTCCTGATCCCAAAGCGCACCAAGCTATCAGGCAATAAATTATGTTCTGCAAGGGTAATAGACTTCATGATGAACCTCTTTTTTGATTTATATTTTTAATGGCTGCGGATGAATACGATTTGTACATTCTTAAGTTTCTTCGCCTAGCTATGTCTATAGGGGCATTG
>CAIVGC010000089.1 GCA_903905335.1 uncultured Methylococcaceae bacterium | reverse complement strand
TCGCTGGAGTAGTATCCAAATTCAATACACCTTCTGCCATAAGTTTTTCAACAGCTTGGATGATTAAACCCTCAATTTTTTGTTTCATTAATTCACTGCTTAGTTATCGGATAAATATAGCACGCATTATCCATCATAATACCTTGTTTATCCATTCAAACCATGTCATAAGCTGGTTTTATCTTAATAAAGCTTAAACTTAACATTACATAAATGAAGGTAATGTTAGGTTTTCGATTCAAATTACCTGTTACTAAATCTGTGCTTAACCTACTATGAAGTTGGAGATAAAATTTTTGAAAACTTTTATCCACAGACTACCTAGTTATAAAAACACAACTTTTAAATAGGCTGTAAGCATTAGATATAAAAGCTTACAGCTAGTTATCCACAGATAGTTGGCTTACTAATAGTAATAATCTTTTAAAAAAATAACTTATATAATTAAACAGTGAAAAAATTCTTTGCCTGCTCAGATAATACTTTTAAAAATTTAGGAATTTTAAATAAAATGTTTACTTAACAATTTGTTTTACTAGTAAAAAACTAGCGTATGAGCTTAGACGACTATATAATTATGAGAATTTCTAATATGTTTAATTAATAAAATTTACATGAAGTTATGATGTAAGTAATTCATTGCATCATTTTAAATGAGATGTACTTACATCAGGAGTTATAGACACTTCCACCTTGACCTATCCTTTTAGATAAATAATCAATGACGTATTTAAACGATCTTCAATTTTTTAAATGATTTTAAAACTTTTTTCTTGGCTTTTTATTAAGCTTATTTTCCCAATATAAAATAAATGAAATTTATTATAAATAGAGAAGATCTGTTATCACCTTTACAACAAATTGTGAGTGTTATTGAAAAAAGGCAAACGATGCCTATTCTTTCTAATGTATTGTTAGTTGTAGAAGAAGATTCAATTTGTTTAACAGGCACTGATCTTGAAATTCAAATTATTGCTAAAATTCCAACTCATTCAGCAATACCAGGCGCAATTACAGTTCCTGCAAGAAAGTTTTTAGATATATGTAGATTATTGCCTAATGGCGCAGAAATTAAATTTGAATTACAAAATGATAAAGTCAAAATTTTATCTAATCGCAGTCGTTTTTCATTAAATTGTTTGTCAGCTGATAATTACCCTGAATTTTCTGAATCTGAATTAAGCCATTCTTTTTATATTAGTTCTCGTAATTTAAAAAAATCGTTAGACAAGACATTGTTTAATATGGCAAATCAGGATGTACGTTATTATTTAAACGGATTAATGCTTAATATAAGTAATAATAAAATTAAATTAGTAGCTTCTGATGGCCATCGATTATCTATTTATGAAGATAATTTAGATCAAGATACTGGTTATGAAACTCGAATCATTCTCCCTAGAAAAGGTGCGATTGAGCTTAGTCGTTTATTAGATGATTCCGATCTGGAATTACAGGTTTATTTTTCTACAAATAATATATGTATTATTATTAATAATCTGGTTTTTTCAGCAAAATTAGTTGACTCTAAATACCCAGATTTTAATAAGGTTTTTAAGCAAGAGTTTATTAGTCCTATTCATATTCAAAAGTCAGCTTTAAAAGAAGCTTTAACGCGAGTGGCTATTTTATCGAATGAAAAATTTAAGGGCGTTACGTTAGATATCACAAATAATAGTTTAAGAATTAGTACTCATAATCCCGAACATGATGAAGCTGAAGAAGAAATTGTTATTGACTACACCGGACCTAATTTATCCATCGCTTTTAATTCTCAATATTTACTTGATGCTGTTTCAAATCTAGATTCTGAGTTTGCGGTTTTAACTATCGCGACTAATGGTAGTAGTTGTTTTATTGATGAACCAGATCAATGTACTTATAAATTTATAGTTATGCCTATGAAGCTTTAATTATTTATTAGGTAATGCTCCGTATATAACTACATTATTCTCTTTAGTAACCAGTCAGTCTCAAGTTTTTTATTGGATCATTCTTAACTTGGTCTTTCGCATTGAATTTACATAAAATTAAAACAAAAATGACCACTAAAACTAACACTCCTTTAGAAATCTTCGTTGAAGCTGGAACCAAATATTCTTGGTGTAGTTGTGGGTTTAGTAAAAATATGCCTTTGTGTGATAATGCGCACCGAGAATTTTCAGATAAGAAGTCATTTAAATTCATTGCTGAATCAACTAAAGCTATTTATTTATGTGGCTGTTCAGAAACTAAAACGCCACCTTATTGTGATGGCAGTAATAATTGTAGATCATAAACATGGCGGTTGAAATAGAGCATAAGTTTTTATTGGCCAATAATACTTGGCGTAAACAAGTTAGTTATTCTGTGAAATATAAACAAGGCTATTTAAGTTCAGTAGCCACTAGCTCGATAAGAGTAAGAATTAGCGATGATCATGCTTGGCTGAATATTAAAAGTGCAACTATTGGTACACATAGACATGAATATGAATATGAAATTCCAATGTCTGATGCACAAGAAATTATTACTAATTTATGTAGAAAACCCATTATTGAAAAAACGCGTCATATTGTTGTTGATGACGGTAATACTTGGGAAATAGATGAATTTGAAGGTGATAATGAAGGTTTAATTGTTGCTGAAATTGAATTGCCTGAAGTGGGTGCAGTTTTTTCTAGTCCTGCTTGGCTAGGTACAGAAGTTACTTCTGATCATCGCTATTATAATAATAATTTGGCTAGTCATCCCTATTCAGTATGGCGAGATCAACCTTAACCCTACGATAGCTTATTTGAACTCACAACCATTTTATTGTTGGATCTAATTTGTTTATCTATGTTTAGTCAGTATCTAGTTGATTATTTTGCTGTGTATATATTGCAATGATAATACTTAAGCTAAATATTAGCTCTGTTCGAAACATTCTCAAGGCTGCGGTTTATCCTTCACCAACTTTAAATTTTATTGTTGGAAAAAATGCTAGTGGTAAGAGTGCTTTTCTTGAAGCTATTTTTTTATTAGGTCGTATAAAATCTTTTCGTACTACATCAATAAAATCGGTTATTAATTCATCACAATTAGAATTAATTGTCTCTGCTGAGATTTTGCAGATAAATGGCGCTACTGTTCATTTAGGTGTTCAAATGGATAATAAAAATTATTGTTGCCGAATTAATCACCAAACTTCGCATAATAAATCTGATTTTGCTTATGCATTACCTATACAAGTTTTTCACCCTAAAAGTTATGAATTGCTTGATTCTGCCCCTCAATTAAGAAGAGAATTTTTAGATTGGGGGGTTTTTAATGATAATGAAAGTTTTTTACTTATTTGGCGTAATTATAAAAAAGCTTTAGCTCAACGTAATTCATTATTAAAGACGCGATCTCTCAATCAACTTAATGTTTGGAATAACGAATTGGTTTATTACGGTACAATGGTCAATAATTACCGGCAAAGCTACTTGCTTCAATTTAAACCTGTATTTATTGAAATTGTTGCAAAGTTTCTTGATCTTAATGATGTGGACTTACGTTTCTTGTCGGGTTGGAATACAGATAAAGAGTTAGCGTGTATTTTTACAGATGATCTTGATAAGGATATTCGTTTTGGATTTACTCATAGTGGACCTCATCGTGGAGATATCCAAATAATGGTCGATGGACGCTTAGCTAAAGATTTTGTTTCTCGAGGCCAACTTAAATTATTAGTGATGAGTTTAAAGTTGGCGCAAATGCAGTTACTAAAAAATCAACGTAGTAATGTTGGTTGTTTCCTTATTGATGATTTTGCGGCTGAATTAGATCTCACTAATAGAGCTAAATTACTACAATATTTAATTGAATTAGATTGCCAAGTATTTATTACTACTACCGAACCATTCGATTTTGGTGATCTAAGTCATATAGAAAATTACAAAATGTTCCACGTGGAACAGGGTAACATAATACAAGTGTAATGTTTCATGTGGAACATTCACAACTACAGTAAAGTGAGAAAATCATGAGTAACAATAGCGGACAATATGATAGTTCAAATATTCAGGTTCTAAAGGGACTGGATGCAGTTAGAAAACGACCAGGAATGTATATTGGTGATACAGATGATGGCTCTGGCTTACATCATATGGTGTTTGAAGTTGTTGATAATTCCATTGATGAAGCGTTAGCTGGATATTGTAAGGAAGTAAAAGTTGTAATACATAGTAATGGCTCAGTAACTGTTTCTGATGATGGTCGTGGAATCCCAGTAGATATTCATAAAGAAGAGGGTAGATCAGCAGCAGAAGTCATTATGACGATCCTTCATGCTGGAGGTAAGTTTGACGACAATGCCTATAAGGTGTCAGGAGGCTTACATGGTGTGGGTGTGTCTGTAGTAAATGCTTTATCTGAAGAGTTAAATTTAGAAGTACGAAAAAATGGCCAGCTTTATAAACAACAATATCGTATGGGCAATCCAGTTGCTCCATTAGCCTCATTTGGTCCTGCCGAAGGCTCTGGTACTTTAATTAATTTTAAACCTAGTACAGAAACATTCACCGATATAGAGTTTCACTACGATATATTGGCAAAAAGATTACGTGAATTATCATTTTTAAATTCAGGTGTCCGTATTAGCCTAAATGATGAGAGAACAGACAGGCAAGATGTTTTTGAATTTGAAGGCGGTATTAGTGCTTTTGTAGTGCATCTAAATAAAAATAAAACACCCTTATTTCCTGAAGTATTCCACTTTATTGCAGAAAAAGAAGGAGTAACGGTAGAGGTTGCAATGCAATGGAACGACTCATACCAAGAAAATGTTTTTTGTTATACTAATAATATTCCCCAACGTGATGGTGGGAGTCATTTAGCAGGTTTTAGAGGCGCCTTAACTCGTACAATCAATCAATACATAGAAGCAAGTGGCTTAGCTAAAAAAGAAAAATTATCAACAACAGGAGATGATGCAAGAGAAGGCTTAACCGCAGTGCTATCAGTTAAAGTACCTGATCCAAAGTTTTCGTCGCAAACCAAAGATAAATTAGTATCTTCAGAGGTAAAGCCACTCGTTGAATCAACGATGAATGAAAAATTACAGGAATTTTTGCTAGAAAAGCCACAGATAGCCAAAACTATCGTAGGTAAAATTATTGATGCCGCGCGTGCAAGAGAAGCTGCACGTAAAGCAAGGGAAATGACTCGAAGAAAAACCACATTAGATATTGCTGGACTGCCAGGTAAACTTGCAGATTGTCAGGAAAAAGATCCGGCCTTGTCAGAATTATTTTTAGTGGAAGGAGATTCTGCTGGTGGTTCAGCAAAACAGGGCAGAGATCGACGTACTCAGGCTATATTGCCTTTAAAAGGTAAGATTCTTAACGTTGAAAAAGCTCGTTTTGATAAAATGATTTCCTCGGAAGAGGTGGGTACATTAATAACAGCGTTGGGATGCGGGATAGGTAAAGAAGAATATAATCTGGCAAAGTTACGTTACCATCGTATTATTATCATGACCGATGCTGATGTTGATGGCTCACATATTAGAACCTTATTATTAACGTTTTTTTATAGACAATTACCTGAGATAGTTGAGAAAGGCTATATCTATATAGCTCAACCACCTTTATATAAAGTTAAAAAGGGTAAACAAGAGCATTATGTTAAAGATGATGCTCAACTAAATGAATATTTAATTCAACTGGCGCTCGATAAAGCTCAGCTATTTACAGATGAAACTGCACTACCAATACAGGGACAAGGTCTAGAAAAACTAGCTAAAGAGTATACTGGAGTTGTTAGTGTAATTAATCGCTTATCAAGACGATATGACGATGTGTTTTTAGAGCAGTTTTCTTATATGACTGTTATTACAGATGACATTAAAAAAGATGAACAGAAACTTGCAGCATGGTTTGAAAAACTACAGCAACAACTAGAAGAGTCTGATAGTAAAGCTATATTTAAGATAGTACTCGAATACAGAGGCAGTAATGATTTTTCTGCGGTAATTAATAAGCGATTACATGGCATTACCAAAACATTTATTTTGCCATCAACGTTCTTTATTGGAAAGGATTATCAAAAAATAGCTCAATATGCTCAAGATACGCTGGGGATGTTTAATGAAGGTTCTTATATGCAAATGGGTGAGCGTCAGCACCCTGTCCTTAACTTTAAGCAAGCCTTTGAATGGATGATGAAGGAAATTAAAAAAGGACAGCATATACAACGTTACAAAGGTTTAGGTGAAATGAACCCAGAGCAATTATGGGAAACAACACTGGATTCCAATAATCGCAGATTGCTACAAGTCAGAATTGAAGATGTAATTGCTGCAGATGAGATTTTTACAACCTTGATGGGTGATGTGGTTGAGCCGCGACGTGATTTTATTGTTAAAAATGCATTAGATGTAACTAATTTGGATGTTTAATTATGCTCAATTATCCTAATATTGATCCAGTATTATTCAGTATAGGTCCAGCCAAGGTTCATTGGTATGGACTTATGTATGTTATTGGTTTTGCAGCAGTTTGGTTTTTGGGGCAAATGCGAGCAAAAAAATCTTGGTCGTCTATAAAACCAGAGGCTATAGAAGATTTAGTCACGTATGGTGCTTTAGGTGTAATTTTAGGTGGCAGAGTTGGCTATATTTTATTTTATAATTTTAGTGAGTTTTTAATTAACCCATTAATATTGTTTAAGATATGGCAGGGTGGCATGTCTTTTCATGGTGGTATGTTAGGCGTATTTGTAGCGATGTGGTTTTTTGCAAAAAAAAATCAATGTTCAATGCTGCAATTAACAGACATTATTGCACCGTTAGCACCAATAGGATTAGGTGCTGGTCGTATCGGTAACTTTATAAATTCAGAATTATGGGGTCAAACAACTGAAGTACCTTGGGCAATGATATTCCCAAATGGTGGACCTCTAGCACGACATCCTTCACAGCTTTATGAGGCTTTTTTAGAAGGGTTAGTTTTATTTATTTTACTATGGCTATATTCACGAAAAAATAGACCTGTAGGAACAACTACTGGATTAGCTTTGTTTTTTTATGGATGTTTCCGATTTATTGTTGAATTTTATAGAATGCCAGATGCTCAAATAGGATATTTGGTATTAGACTGGGTAACTATGGGACAAATATTGTCATTACCTATGATTATTATTGGCATAGCCTTGTTTTTTTATTCGAATAAAGTAACGAAGAAAAATAACTTGAATAATAGCTAAACTAATTTATTATTCATTATTGGATTATTAAGGCTTTGGTTATTTTAACGAACAAGTTATGGGAGCTTTAAAGTAGAAAAACTTAAAAGTTTAATTGAAAAAATGATTAAGGAATAAACCATGCTTTGGATAAAAGCTTTACACTTAATTTTTATGGTTACTTGGTTTGCTGGCTTATTTTATTTACCGCGCTTATTTGTTTATCATGCACAAAGTACAGATAAAATTAGCAGTGAACGATTTAAGGTAATGGAACGTAAGTTATTTTACGGCATTATGACGCCAGGTATGATCGTAACCTTTGTTTTTGGTATCTGGATGTTACTTGATTACGCTTGGGTACTGTATGCAAGCTCTTGGTGGCTAACTATAAAGCTTACATTATTGGGCTTAATGTTAATCTATCATTTTATTTGTGGAGTATGGCTACATGAATTTAAATATGACCGCAACACTCATAGCCATGTTTATTATCGTTGGATGAATGAAGTACCAGTCATTTTTTTAGTAGGTATTATCATTTTGGCAGTTGTTAAACCATTCTAAACATTGCCTAAAGATTTTATTTCTGTTGAAAATATCACAATATTAAAATGTAGTGCTTGATTATAGTTTAATATTTTGATATTTTACTTATCAAAGAAGTAGAACTTCGGTGTTAGAAATATTACATAAAAAGAAATTGTTAACCATTAAACTAATTTAGCTAAATCGAATTTAAAGATTTATATCTTATTTAATACTAAATTTGTAATAAACAAAAGTAATCAGAAAGAAACGCCGTTAGATCAAAAAAATAATAAAATCATGCTCATAACTATTATAGTTTTGACTCAATATAAGCATAATTACAATCTTAGAGTAAGCATTATGAGTACTATTTACGGTTGGCTTTCAACTACAGAAAAAACTTTTGACTTGAATAGTATTGATCAACAAGGCGCAACTGCAAAAACATTAAACCGTCTACATTCATGTGTAGCCAAGCATAAAAATATTGCAGGAATGGCTGGTTATGGTCTTAAGATAGCACCAAGTCTTTATCAATCCTCAACTTTATTGGTTATAATTGAAGGAGATCCTAATTGGAGTGACGAAGAATTACAAAATATTGCAAATAGTAGCGACTCATCTCAGGCATTAGCAACTGGTTTTATGAAATATGGACGTTTAGTACTTAATAAGATTCACGGTCCATTTTCGTTATGCATCATAGAACCTAAGCGACATTATGCGTTGCTGGCCAATGACAGACTCGGTATTCGACCATTAGCTTATTATTATCAAAATGGCTTATTGGTTTTTGGTTCAAAGTTAGATCATATTATTGCGCATCCAAGTGTTAATAAGATTATTGATCCACAAGGTATTTATAATTATCTTTATGCTCATATGATTCCAAGTCCTTATTCTATTTATAAGAACATTTGTAAATTACAACCAAGTGAATTCATTGAGATTGATAGTGATAAGCATATACGTAATTTTTACTGGCAGGCTAATTACACTGAAAGTATTTTATCAAAGAAAACTCTAATGGAACAGGTACATACGCAATTAGAACAGTCTATTGCGACTTGTGTACCTGATCAACAAACAGGTGTTTTTTTAAGTGGAGGACTAGATAGTAGTACGGTAACAGGTTATTTTCAACAAATTGCAGAACATCCTGTTAATGCATTTACTATGGGCTTTGAGGCTGAAGGATATGATGAAATGGCGTATGCAAGGATAGTAGCAGCACATTTCAAAGTAAATTTACATGAATATTATGTATCACCCGCAGATGTATTAAATTCAATACCGTTAATTGCTCAAGCTTATGATGAACCATTTGGTAATGCCTCAGCTGTACCAAGTTATTATTGTGCAAAATTAGCTCGTGAAAGAGGTATGACAAGATTATTGGCAGGAGATGGAGGTGATGAAATATTTGCAGGTAATAGCCGCTATGCTAAGCAAAAGTTATTTGAATATTATCACTATCTACCTAGCTTTGCTAAAGCAGCGATAGAGCCTATGGCGAACAATATATCGTTTTTAGGAAAATTACAAAGTTACATTTTACAGGCTAAAATTAATATGCCTGATCGCTTAGAAACATATAACTTTTTACATCGTAGTCCGCTATTAGAATTTTTGACTGAAGAGTTTTTAAAACAAATTGATCCTGAGATACCGATTGTAAGTTGTAGATCAACATATAGTAGAGCTGACACAGATGATTTGTTAAAGCGGATGCTGTATTTAGATAGTAAATTTACCCTTGCAGATAACGATATTAGAAAAGTTAATCGTATGTGTGAGCTTGCTGGCATAGAGGTTCAATATCCAATGTTACAAGAAAACCTTGTAACATTTTCAGCTGGGATCCCTTCTAAATGGTTATTGCAAGGTTTTGAATTACGATCTTTCTATAAGAAAAGCATGCGAGACTTTTTACCAAAAGAAACCTTATCTAAAAGTAAACAAGGATTTGGATTACCTTTTGGGGTTTGGATGGTTCAGGATAAGGAATTAAAACAATTTGCTTTAGATAATTTATTTAGCTTTTCAAAACGAGGTATTGTAAATCCAGTTTATATAAAAAATATCATCCAATTACATCAAAAAGGACATTCCTCTTATTATGGAGTTATGATTTGGTTGTTAATAATGTTAGAGCAGTGGCTTATAGCACATGACGTTTCTTAATATAAGGTATTAAAGTTAGTTCTAGAATGTGAAGTGCTAATTGATTTAAATGGGTTATTTAAGAGGATTAATAGTAATTCAAAAAAGAAAGAATAGTTAAGGATTATTGGCGCATCATGATAGATGAAAGACCCATTCAAAGTAAAGTTAATAAAAATAGGTATGCAGTAAATCATAATCAAAATGAGCAGAAGGTTATAACTTGGAAGATAAAAAAGTTTTATTAATTGTAGAAGATGATCTTGGTCTACAAAAGCAATTAAAATGGAGTTTTGAATCGTATCATACTGTTATAGCAGGTAGTAGAAGTGAAGCTTTGGCAGCATTAAGACGCTTTGTACCAAGTGTGATTACATTAGACTTAGGTTTGCCTCCAGATGCAGCAAATACAAGTGAAGGCTTAAAAACATTGCAAGAAATCCTTGAGCTAGCACCAGCAACAAAAATAATTGTCGTAACCGGTAATGATGATAGAGCAAATGCTGTTAAAGCAGTTGCGATGGGGGCATACGATTTTTATCAAAAGCCAATTGATATAGATATATTAAATATAATCATAGAGCGCGCTTTTCAATTGAATGAATTGGAAAATGAACATCAATTATTACAGAAAAAAACAACTGAACCTTTGATTGGCCTCATTGCTTCATGTAAAAAAATGCAAAATCTGTGTCGCACTATTGAAAAAATATCACCTACTACTGCAACAGTATTATTATTGGGCGAAAGTGGTACTGGAAAAGAGGTGATTGCAAAAGCAATGCATCGTTTAAGTGAGCGCTCGACTCAAGTATTTGTAGCTGTAAATTGTGCAGCTATACCAGAAAATTTATTGGAAAGTGAGTTGTTTGGATATGAAAAAGGCGCATTTACGGGAGCTGCGCAACTAACAAAAGGAAAAATTGAATATGCAAATAAGGGAACCTTATTTCTAGATGAAATTGGTGACCTGCCTTTTATATTACAATCAAAATTATTACGTTTTTTACAAGAAAGGACTATAGAGCGAATAGGGGGGCGAAACGAAATTCCAATTGATGTACGTATTATTTGCGCCACTCATCAAAATTTAGAGGAGCTGATTAATATAGGTAAATTTAGGTTAGATTTGTATTATCGAATAAGTGAGATAGTTATTGATATTCCTCCATTAAGGGAAAGAGACGGAGATGCAATTACCATTGCAACAGCGTTTTTGAAAAAATTTTGCATAATACATAATAAAAAAATAAAAAGTTTTAGCGAGGAAGCTGTAGCAGCAATTGAAGCTTATTCATGGCCTGGAAATATCAGAGAACTTGAAAATAAAATTAAAAGAGCAGTAATCTTGTCAGATGAGATCAATATTACATTTAATGATTTAGAGCTTGAAAAAAAAACCGATACTGTAATGCCTGTTAATTTAAAAGAAGTGCGAGAGTCAGCGGAAATTTTTGCTATAAAAAAAGCCTTATTACATAGTAACAATAATGTATCTAATACTGCAAAACTGCTGGGTGTAACTAGGCCTACACTTTATAGCCTAATTGAAAAATATGGGATACAAATAAATGAATAGTTTAAGTATAGATAATCAGAGTGTTAAAAAAGATGAGTATTTTGAAACACAAAATCAATGGTTATTAGGGGTAATTATAATATTGTTACTAATATTATATATGCCCACATTATTATGGCTTTGGGACAGATGGACTATGAGTGTTTGGCAAAATGGCCACGGCATTTTAGTGTTTTCTTTAGTGAATTATATAATATGGAGAGAATTACAAAAGCTAAAAGATGTATCTGCTAATTCTAATTCGTGGGGATACATTATCTTAATTCCAAGTTTATTGTTATATATACTGGATACTGGCATAAACACTCAACTACTGTCTGGTTTTGCAATGTTTTCGTCATTTATCGGTTTGTCACTTTTGTTTTTAGGTTCAGTAAAAACAAAAGTGATACTTTTCCCCTTATTAACCATGTTACTTACATTACCGATCCCTTTGGTTTTTACAGAAGCTATGCATCTAATGCTCCGGCATATTGCAACCAAAAGTGTTGCGTTTATATTAAGTCAAATGGGTGTGCCTGTTTTTACAAGTGGAACATTATTAGAAATAGAGGGTGGCACATTAATGGTTGCAGATGCCTGTAGCGGCTTTGCAACGCTATATGCAGCAATAACTATAGCAATTCTGACCGCTTATTTTTGTAATTCTACAGAGCGGAGAATAATACTTTTATTGATTGCAGTGCCTCTTGCGATAGGCGTCAATATAATAAGAGTATTAGTGCTGGCATTATTAGTTAATTACTATGGACTGAATATTTTAGCTACATCAGCACATGAGATATCCGGCTTATTAACATTTATGGTGGCTTTACCTATATTATTCATCATAGGAAAAAATCCAGTTAATAATAAAAATATAAGTGGAAAAAAACTATGATGTCTACACGCCATGCTTTGCCAGTATTAATTATCATTATATTTGCATTGATTCCAACGATTATTCATAGTTATTTGGATTTAAAAACAGATGATAATTTATCGACTAACCAAATTAGCGAAGTATTTGGTGATTATGAATCTAAACCAACTAAACGTAAGCCAGAATGGGGTAAAGATACATTTGCTTGCTACGATTGGATCGAACGTGAATATACAAATCAACAAGGTAAATCAGTACGTTTGTTTGTAGGACGGACATATGATCATAAAAGGATATATCATCATCCAGAGCTTGCTTTGTCTTACGGTAAAGATCTAAAAATGGTTGGAGAAATACAATTTTCAGTACAACCTAACATACCAGTTAAATTACTAGCTAGTGAATTGAAGCCTGTTATAGCGGCTTACGCATTATTATATAATAATGAATTTGTTGGAAATGCTATTACCCATCAATTAATGAATTCAATTATGCAACTGATTACGCCAAGAAAACCAATGACATTATTTTATGTGGAAGAAGAAAATGCTTATGGAAATACTTTATTTAATGAAACTGATGCGGCTTTAATTTTGGAAAATGCTATTAAAAATTTTTTGTAACTACTCGACACTTCTCTCAAGGTAAAATCTATCCCCTGCGAATTCAATCTCAGATTATGAATAATGCAGATTAAAATCTTTCTAAATAAATCTTAGTATTGAGTCATTATGATAACAGAGTAACTACGTCATGTTGGATTGCCTGTGCGCAATAGAAGCATCTGTTAATAAATAGCTATCATCAGTACACTAACTTAGAGAATTAGTTTTTGATAAATTCTATTTTAAAAACTAACCTCTAGAAATACTTAAGCATTTTAGATAGAAAATCCCGAAAAATTCCTTTTACTTAAGGAATACAGGCAAATACTCGCATTAATTTTTCAAACATTCGCCCCAGAAAACTAATAATAAATCTCTAAAAACAATAAATGGCTTTAAACGCGAATTCAACACATAAATGCAATAACGATTAATCGCGCATTCGATTGACTGAATAAAGCGCGAGCATCAACATGGTCAAACAGGGAATAAAGGCGATTAACGGCGGATTAAGGTTATAAATCAAACCGAGATGCCCCACCAGTTTATCAACAACATTAAAGCCCATACCGATAGCGATACCGATCATCATACGTTCGCCTACACTGACGCCCCGTTTAACACTGATAATAAACGGTGCAGATAACAACAGCATAATAAAGGTATCTAAGGGGCTAACAATGCGCTCCCAAAATGCTAATTCAAACGCATGTGATTCTTGATGATTTTTTTTTAAATAACTAATATAGCGACTCAAATCCACGAAGGTTAAATTATTTGGATTAATGACCACGCTCTTCAACAAATTAGGTGCGATTGAGGTTAACCAAAGTAAATGCTCTTGCTTATTCACTAGGATTTGTTGTGTTGAAATGACGGAACTCTTAATGTTATTAAGATCCCACTGCTGATTACCTAGAAAAACAGCGGATTCTGCATGCAAAGTCTGTTGTAAGTGCTGCTGTTCATTTAACTCATAAATGCTAATATCGGCTAAATGATGATCATCGATAATCTGACGAACATTAATAAACTTTTTGTCTTCACGTAACCAAATACCATAATCAGAATTGACTTGAACTGGGCCATTCTGGGCAGTCAGTCTTAAATTTTTGGCAATACGTTCTGTAACAGGAGCTACAAATTCACCTATCAATATTGATGCCATCACTAAAATAGCACCAGCTAACATAACCGCTCTAATAATACCCAAGATAGAAAGGCCTGCCGCCCTCATTGCAATAAGCTCACGATTATTGCCCATTGCACCTAGTATAAAAAGACTACCCAATAGGGCAGAGGCGGGCACTAATTCACAAAAAATGCCAGGTGTTGTTAAGGCAATATAATAAAAAATTTCTTTTAGGCCGTAAGTTTCACTTAAATCACCTAATTCATCACTAAAGGTAAATAAATTAAATAACGTCAATAATAGTATGGCTGCAATAAAAGCGCCCTTAAGCACTTCTTTGACAATATAGCCTGTTAATACCTTCACTTAAGCGCCCCGCCCTTTTATTCTTAAAACCAACCATTGCCAGCTATATAATCTGGCCAATAAAAGACTACCGATTACAAATAACAGTAAATCAACGCCAATGCCTCCAAACCAAGTCGGAACAGCGCCATTAGTTACCCAGCCTTGACTGATACGAGTCAGATTTCCATAACTAAAATAAATTAAAAATCCTACCACCATATTTCCGTAAACACCACCTCTGGGCGAAATTTGTGCCAAAGGTACGGCAATAAAACTTAATAATAAAACGCCCATAGGTATAGAAAGGCGACGCTGAAATTCAGCAATATAAGCTTTAGTCTTATGCTGCAATAAGATCTCACTAGGAACTGCAGTCATATTAACGGGTCTAGGAGCAGCTGTTTTGGTGTCTAGTCTGACGGCATACTCAGCAAATTGTTCGATAACATAATCTAAGTTGCCTGGCAGGCCTTTTATGCGTTCACCTTGCTCAAATATGATATAGCGTCCATCCGCTGAATCTTCAATTCTGGCGGCTTCCGCATTAATGACACTGACATTGGTATTATCGTGTTCTAAACTTTGTACGAAAACTTTATGCATTTTTTTATCAGCACTGATTGTTTCCACATAGAAAACTAAATCGCCCTGACTGTATTCGCTAAACTTACCCGCTGCGATACCTCTGGTTTCAGAGGTTTCTTCATCATGTATGACCAACTTAAGTATTCTAGCTTCTGCCCAAGGTGCTGCAAATAAGGACATACTTGCCGCTAACAGGCTAACGGGAAAAACCAATAAAAATACTGCTCTATAAATAACACCAGAACCACCGCCTGCCGAAGAAACAGCCTCCATCTCATGGTCTCGGTACATTCTACCCAGCACCATCAATACGGCTAAAAATAAAGCGACAGGTAAAAACTCCGAGATAGCGATTATTGTTTTTAGCCCTAAAATACTTAACAAGGTTTCATTAGAAACCTGACCACTAATCGCTTGATCAAGAATACGAACAAACTGTCGACTTACGATAATCACGACGAGTACTGATAAACCTGCTAAAAAAGTCTTTAGCAAATCCTGGGCGACCATCTTATCAATGACAGTAATCCATGGTCGAGCTGTATTTTTGCGAGCTTTAGCTCCCTCTTTGTTCAAACCAGCACTCCAATCATCGTTTGTATAGTCCTATTAAAATTTGCAGATGACCTGTTATTCTCAGACTTGAAAGACTAAAACTGTTTTCATGTTTTAGTCTCGATTTCAGATAACCTTCCTAAAACAATAGCTTATCTTTTTCTAGAACCTTGACGCCTAGTTTCAGGCTTGACACCATTAGATTCCGGCTCTACTCTCTCTAAACAGGCAAACTCAAATAACAAGTCCAATTCCTTATCTGTCAATTCATAAAAATCACGAGTTCTTAACCCGTCTGGTAAGACGATAGGTCCATAACGCACACGCATCAAACGACTAACGACCACTTCTTGAGACTCCCATAAACGCCTTACTAAGCGGTTACGGCCCTCGTTAACAATAACGTGATACCATTTATTGGCACCTTCTCCGCCAAAGAATCGAATCGCATCAAATTTAGCAATACCATCTTCAAGCGCTACGCCCTGCTTTAGTTTTTCCAGCGTTGCATCTGAAACATCACCTAAAATGCGCACGGCATATTCACGCTCTACTTGGGTAGAGGGATGCATTAATCGATTCGCTAACTCACCATTATTGGTTACTAACAAAAGCCCAGAAGTATTAATATCTAATCGACCTACGGAAATCCAGCGGGCAGTCAATAACTCAGGTAATTGAGTAAAGACTAGCGGCCGTCCTTCAGGATCACGCCGAGTAACGATTTCGCCTGTGGGTTTATGATAAAGCAACACGCGTGTCGGTTGTATAGCAAATTTTTCCCAATGAACAACTCGTTCATTTAATTGAAGATGATCGCCTTCTTTTAAACGATCCCCCAATTTAACGACATTATGATTAAGCTTGAGTCGACCTTCATCTATCCAGCGCTCAATTTCTCTACGTGATCCCATACCACCACGTGCCAGCACTTTTTGTATACGCTCTCCGATTTCGGGTCGAACACGATCAGGCCTTTTGGTAACTTTGCTTGCATTAACGGGTTCGGGCGAAGGGGCGATTGACTTAACTTCAGTGGCTTTCGGAGCCTGTTTTTGTTGATTTCTTCGCTGTTGCTTGGGTGACTTATTCGCTCTCGCGGGCGAACTGCCTGGCCGTTTCGATGAATCATTAGTTGGTTTCTTACTTTTCACTCATTACCTGCATAGGTTGTTGCATTTTATCTATCGGCCACTCAAGATGTTGTATATCTTGCAGGGTCGGTAGTTCATTTATTGATGCTATATTAAAATAATCTAAAAATTGTTTGGTTGTGCCATATAGCCCTGGCCGACCAGGCACTTCTTTATGGGCAACGACTCGCACCCATTCTCGTTCAAGTAATGTTTGAATAATGCTTGAGCTGACACTGACACCGCGTATATCTTCAATTTCACCCCGTGTTACCGGTTGTTTGTAAGCAATAATCGCTAAGGTTTCCAACAAAGCTCTAGAATATTTGGGCGGTTTTTCCTCAAATAAACGAGAAACCCAGCGAGACAATTCCTGCTTAACCTGAAACCGATAACCACTCGCGACGGCTTTTAATTCTATAGGTCGGAATCGATAATCTTCAATAATAGAATCTATTGCTGACAGTATCTCCGGAAGTTCAGGCTGTTCGAGCTCAGGAAAAACCTGCTGCACTTGTTTAGGCGTCAGTGGCCTTCTAGCCGCAAATAAAATAGCCTCAACGATACGTTTAGTTTTCACATTGGCTTCAGGTAGTTCAGAGACTATAGATACATTATTCAAAGGTGTCATGGTTAACTTTTTACGTCGTGATCTGATGTTTTCGGCTACATGCAGAATATCTTTAGCGTAGGGCTTAAGCTTTAGCGGTGCGACTTTTATAGTGACATTTTCTGGTCGCACACGAGCTTTATAGGCCCTGGGTTTCGGTATGACAATTGACTTTTCTAACTCGAATTTCGGTATAGGGCTCAGATTGGATGATTTCGATAAGTCCTTCTTTGCCAAGTTCGAGGATGGCCAAAAACGAGACAACAACTCCGTGTCGACCTTCTTTTTGGACAAATAATTGCGAGAAAAGGAGGTTATTTTCTCTTTCAAGGTATTCCAAAATGGTTGCCATTCGTTCACGGACAGATAAAGCTTCTTTAGTAATTTGATGATGACTAAGTTGCGCAACCCGTTTAAAAACGTCCTTTAGTGCCAGCAACATATCGTTTAACTGGACATCGGGTAACGGTTGATCAACACCTAATAAAGACACATCGACATCAATGGCGAATATGTCACGTTCAATTCGGGCTAATAAATCGATCTCTTCAGCTGCAGCCTTAATACATTCATACTCCTGCAAGCGACGAATCAATGTGGCCCTAGGATCCTCTTCTTCGTCATCGACTTCAACTTGCCTAGGCAGCAGCATTCTAGACTTTATCTCTGCCAATAAAGCCGCCATAACTAGATATTCTGCAGCTAACTCTAAATTCAATTCCCCCATCAATTTAATATAACTAATATATTGTTGGGTAATTTGAGCAATTGGGATATTCACAATATCTAGATTTTGTCGCCGAATCAAATACAACAATAAATCCAGAGGACCCTCAAATAGATCTAAAAAGACCTCTAAAGCATCCGGCGGTATATAAAGATCATCGGGTAACTTTTCAAAAGGTGCACCATTAACTATGGCGACAGCCGCCGAC
>CAIVGC010000088.1 GCA_903905335.1 uncultured Methylococcaceae bacterium | reverse complement strand
TGTTAGGTTATTTTTAATGCCGTTAGCGTAAGTTGATGTATTTGCGTTATTTTTTTACAAAGGTTAGAAGTTGCAATGGCAACGTTGTCGGTTACCAGCACAGGGGAAGCGCTTCCCGCCTAGTGGAAGACGCTTACCGCGTGCTGGAAGATGTCTTCCGCTTGAATGTCTCCGCTTCCCATCAGCTGGTAAGCGCTGTTTTTGTAGCGGTAAGCGCTTACCGTGCAAGGGTATTTACGTTTTTTATCAGTTGCTTTGAAAACTTGGGCGGCTTAAGCGCTTTTGCCCAAGTTACACGAATTAATACTGTGGCGGTTAGTTTTAACGATAAAGCGCTTGGTCTGTAATTGATTATTTTATGTTATTAAGGTCACGTCGCTGTGGCGTGCCTAACAACGAATTGAGTCTCGTCATTCGCCGGAATTAAGGTTACATGGATGTATAAAGCTTACCAGCCATGGCACAGGATACCGGTTTCTCAGCCATTATTACGCTCTTTGAAACATTTGTGTATAACGATGAGCAGGCCCTGCCGGTATGACAGCTTGAGAGTTTTTTGATGGTTATTGCTGTTGCCTTGATGCTTTTGGCGTTCAAGTTGGGTTGCGAAAAGCACACCGATCAACCTAGGCGATTGTTAAAAGATTCGATGCTGAGTATCGGGTTATCTATAAACAGATCATGCTATACTTTCGTTAAATTTGTTATTAAGAGATAAGTTTATGTTAAACATATCGTTGCAAGAAGCACAAAAAAAACTACCAGAGTTAGTTTTATTAGTTGAGCAAGGTGAAGACGTTTTTATCATTAGCGATAATAAATCCAAAATCAAGTTAGTTTCATTTACAGATAAACCCAAAAAAAGAGTCTTTGGCCAGCATCGTGAGCAAGCCATAATGAGCGAAGACTTTAATAGCGCTTTGCCAGATAATTTTTGGCTCGGGAATGAATGAAAATTCTACTTGATACCCATGTATTTATTTGGCTAGATTCACAACCTGAAAAATTATCAACAAAAGCAATTGCAGCCTGCGAAGATACTAGTAACCAGCTATACCTAAGTATGGCAAGTCTCTGGGAAATGCAAATAAAAATACAGCTTGGTAAACTTAAGTTAAAAGTACCATTAGAAGACATGCTCGCTGTTCAACAGCAAGAAAATGGCATCAATATTCTAAATTTTTCTCAAGCTCATATCTATCATTTGCAAGCTTTACCTTTCCATCACAATGATCCTTTTGATCGTATAATCATTGCGCAAAGCATGTTAGAAAATATGCAGCTAGTAAGTGTTGATCAAAAATTAAGCGCCTATGATATTCCCGTTTTATGGTAATAACGGACGAACCACTATTTGTCACCGCATCAATGTATTGATCTTGTTGATGACTTACGTGATTAAGGCTATTTGTTAATGTAGTCTAACCATGCGGTGCAATACGCTAGAACTCGTCATTTCGTATATGGAATCTTATACGGCTATCCTGTCTGTCGCCCTTCTGGTAAATGTCTGTCTGTTCCAGACAGATTTGTGCCAGAATCTAGACTATATGGGTGTATAAAGCTTACCAGCCATGGCACCGGATACCGGCTTCCCCGACGGTATGACGGTTTACTCACAACGATTCATATAAAGCCAGAAAATCAGGAAAATAACTTGAAAAACAACTATCTATTATTACTAGCCCTTGCCACGCTTGTTCTTGGCGGCGGGGAACTCTTAGTGCGCTCTTTAGGGATGGTTGATTTCCCTTTGTATGAGGCGAATGCGCTTATTGGTTATATTCCTGCCGCTAATCAAAAAGGTAGTTTTTTAAATAGCCATGATTGGCAGTTTAACGAAAAACATATGGAGTTGGCGCTTTCGTGACCAGTGCTAAGCCTGATGTTTTGTTAGTGGGTGGTAATCCGCTGGGTAAAGTTGAACGCTTGGGCCCGCAACTTGCTAAAGTGACTTCGCAAAGTGTTTGGCCTATTTCTGCGGGTAGTTGGGCTTTACGTAATGAGCTGGCTTATTAACGGGCTAATCCAGATGTCGTAAAACAAATAGACGCTCTTGTATTTGTTTTTAATTCAGGCGATTTTGCCGAAGCGTCTTCTTGGAAAGGTGAAGTCACACACCCTCGCAATAAGCC
>CAIVGC010000087.1 GCA_903905335.1 uncultured Methylococcaceae bacterium | reverse complement strand
GCTATTGATCTAACCGCTCAACACCAAGCTAATGCAGGCTTTGGTTATCTTTTCAACCATAATGATGTAGCTGCTGCACTTGCAAGACAAGCTGGGGCTGATTATGTTTTAGTCGGTAGACTACACAAACCCAGTTTTTTATTTGCTTATCTGATGGGGCATTTAATTAAAGCTAGTGATGGTGGTTTAATAGAAAACTACGTAGTTGAAACCAAAGGTGGAGAAAGAAAACTGACCTTAAAAGCGGTTGAAACACTGACTGAAAAGATCGATTACAACCTAGATAAGTCTTACAGCCCACCACCACCGGTCTCTAAGCCTGCTTACAAACCCTGATATAACAACGAGCCAATCACCCTCATCGTTATACACCCCATTAAGTAAACCGTCATACCGGCTGGGAAGCCTTTATCCAGTGCCATGGATGGTAATCTTTATACATCTAATAGCCTAGATTCCGGCAGTCCATGCCAGAATGACGTGCTTTTAAAGTGTGTATATAAGGATGAGAACGCCCTTCTAGGAGCATAGCCATTATATTTGCCAAAGATTTTATAGAAACTAAAGAAGGACTTGTTTTCGCCGTAGTCAGTTCGGGGACTGAGCAAGATCATGTCTTATGTTTTTTACGTTATATTAAAATAGACGCTGTTTGGCATAAACTCACTACTGAGCCTGCTAACGCCTATTTAAAACAACATTATCCTGATTATTTGCATTATTCACCGGTTTTAGATGCGCATTTACATGCAGTACCCTTAGCGCACATTATTAAACACCATCAACCTAAGCAGCGTTTGCAAGCCCTTATAAAGGCAAAACAACATGATGCTATAGAAAGCGATTTATTCCAGCTCTGTAACTTATTACAACAAAGCGGTTTGGATTTATCTCACACAGGTATTACTGGCTCACTATTAATAGGTGCTCAACAAGCTAGTTCTGACATCGATTTAGTCTGTTACAGTCGTGCAGTCTTTCATCAATGTCGAGATATCACTCGTGAGTTAATAGAGCTACAGCATTTACATGAATTAGATGAACAAGACTGGCAGGCATCTTATCAGCGTCGCTCTTGTGACTTAAGCTATAACGATTATGTCTGGCATGAGCGCCGTAAATATAATAAAGCCGTCATTAATGGTCGCAAATTTGATTTAAACTTTATTGATGACACTTCAAACCCTGATTTAGCGAGTTATCAGAAAGGTGAAGCTATTACTTTGCAATGTACTGTTATCGATGATACCCATGCCTTTGATTATCCAGCTGAATTTAAAATAGCACATGAACAGATTGATGCTATCGTCAGCTTTACAGCGACTTATACCGGACAAGCACTTAAGGGTGAAACTGTGCAAGTATCAGGTATTGTTGAACAAAATCAAAACGGTATTAAACGCATAGTGGTCGGCTCTAGTCGTGAAGCCCACGGTGAATATATTAAGGTCCTTCGTGCTTAAATTAACTGACTTTTCCGCCGTTATTTTTGATATGGATGGCTTGGTGCTAGACACTGAACCCACTTATTTTATAGCTTGGCAACAAGCCGCAAAAACGATGGGCTATAACCTATCTTCTGATTTCTGTGAGTTGCTATCTGGCCTACATTATCAAGCCGTCACTGAGCACTTGCTAAGATATTTTGGCGCGGACTTTAATCTACCTCACTTTAATGAATTAAGTGGTCTCTATTGGTATGAACAAGTCTATCGCTATGGCATTAATATAAGACCTGGTTTTAATGAACTCATAGAATCACTAGTACAGCAACAAGTTCCTTATTGCTTAGCTACTAATAGTAGCGCTATCAATGCTAAGGAATGCCTTGCTTTTGCTAATTTAGCTGAGGTCTTTACTACGATAATTAGCAGAGATGACGTTTTGCAAGGCAAACCAGAACCTGATATCTTTTTTAAAGCAGCACAAATTTTAAATGTTCCTATACATCAGTGCTTAGTTCTGGAAGATTCTCATGCCGGTATCGTCTCAGCAAAAAGTGCGGGGGCTTACACAGTATGGATACCTTCTACAAATACAATTGATCCTGTCACAATGAGCCTTTGTAATACTAGGGTAAATAATTTAGCGGATATTATTACTGGACTCGTTGACTGTAGAAGCACCGCAACCATTATCAATTAAGGCTTTCAAACGATTACACTACAAAACCATGTTCAAGTTCGCTCATCATGCAGTAAATCCTGTATAATTTATTTAATTTTTGCAACACATTATCTCCCTTCTTGTGATAGCCCAATATTCTAAAGTCTCAGTTATTGCTCCTGCCAGGTTACACATGGGCTTTATTGATTTAAGCGGATCCTTATCTCGTCATTTTGGCAGCATAGGTGTTGCCCTTAATGAACATGCGACACGCTTAAGCATTAGCCATGCCGCACAACTCACGATTAGTGGGCCAAGCTCACAACGAGCAGATAAATGTTTAAGCTTGCTATGTCAGGCATTAAATGTTTCTGACCAACTTGAAGTGACTATTGAAAGCGCAATTCCTGAACATGTAGGCTTAGGTTCAGGTACGCAAATGTCATTAGCCATCGGCATGGCCTTAAACACTTACTATGGCCTTGGGCTTACCGTGAGAGACATTGCTGCATTAATGGATAGAGGTTTACGTTCTGGTATCGGAATCGGTATCTTTGAACAAGGTGGCTTAGTCGTAGACGGTGGTCGCGGAGAGAAAACCATCACTCCACCGATGCTAGTACATATGGACATACCTAGTGATTGGCGTTTCATCTTAGTGCTAGATCAAAGAGGTCAAGGCTTGCATGGCCTACAAGAAATTCAAGCTTTTAAAGAACTACCCCCCTACCCTCAGCAAGAAGCTGCACGTTTATGTTATTTATTGCTGATGCAAGGTTTACCTGCCGTGGCCGAAAATGATCTCAGCAAGTTTGGTGACGTTATTACCCAATTACAACGCTCAGTTGGCGAACATTTCGCTTCTGCTCAAGGTGGTGTTTTTACTAGCCCCGAAGTTGCTTGTGCCATGGACTGGTTAGCGGAACAAGGTGCGGTCGCCATCGGTCAAACCTCTTGGGGACCGACAGGCTTTTGCGCAGTAGACGGCATAGCATTAGCAGAAGTCTTGACTGAAAAAGCTAAAAAGAAGTTCGCTCATTTTGATAATTTGAGCTTTTTCAGCGCCAGCGCTAGAAATAGCGGCGGAGATGTTTTTGTTGTTTAAATCATTTGGTTTTTACTAACTAATTTTTAGCTTATCTAATAGCCACTGCCCCCAAAGAAAGCAAAAATATGAACGATAAAATTCATCTCACTACGGTTAAAAACTTACTCGCTAAGCATAAACTCGTCGAAGATTTAGTAAGGCGACAAGATATGCCTCACCATGAATTAGTAGAAAATTTAGTACACAAACAAAATCGAGTAGAGTTACAAAGATTACTCGATACCCTAGATCGTCAAATTATTGCTAGAATCCTCGAGTCTCTCTCCATCGATGACAGACAAATAGCTTGGCAATTGTTACGTGATGACCGAAAAGAAGAAGTGCGTCGAGAAATAACAGATGCACTACGTACTGAATTTGTCATTGAGATTAAAGCTCGCAATCGAAACATGATGATCCGTGTATTTGATTTGCACGAAGGACGATTGCGACAAATTCCCATTGACACCAAAGAAGATTTAGCCCGAGCTAATCCTATCTGGATTGATTTAGTAAGACCAGAAGATGAGCAAATCGCATGGGCAAAAGACATTTTCGATGTAGAACTACCGAACCCAAAAAGCTTAACCGACTTGGAAACCAGCGCCAGATTCTATGTAGAAGAAAATGGCGAAGTGCATTTGCACTCTGACTTTTTACTCGATAGAAAAGATGAGTCCCGCAACGTTGCTGTGGCTTTCATTCTCAATAAAGACACTTTATTTTCAGTACGCAATAAAGAACTACCTGTATTTCGTTTACAACGTTTACGGGCACGAGCAGAAGCAGGTTATGTCTCAGAAGCTAAAGATGTATTGCTCGATTTATATGCAGCCGAAGTTGAGTATTCGGCCAATGCACTGGAAGATGTTTATGCCGAACTTGAATCTGTGGGCAGACAAGTCTTTAAATCTCATATGACTGATGATGAAGCTGAAAAAATACTGGCGGCTATTGCCGAAGAAGAAGATCTTAACGGACGTATACGCCGCAATGTTCTGGATACACGGCGAGCCTTATCTTTTTTAATGCGCGGCAAATTTTTATCAGAAGAGCAACATGCCGATGTCCGAGAAATTTTACGTGATATAGAATCCTTAGATGGCCATACTGCGTTCTTGTTTAATAAAATCAACTTCCAGATGGATGCCACCGTTGGTTTTATTAACGTCAACCAAAACAAAGACCTTAAACGCTTGACGATTATTAGCGTTATTTTTATGCCACTCAATCTGTTAGCCGGTATAGGCGGCATGTCAGAATTTACCATGATGGCAGGTGGGGTTTCTTGGCCTATTGCTTATGGCGGCTTTACCCTAGGCCTCTTTCTGATAGGCTGGTTAACGTTTTTTGGTTTGAGGTTCTTCGAAAACAGAAATACTAAAAAACCTACATCTGCTAAAAAGAAGATAAATTGAGCACGGCGAATACAGGTAACATCAATGCAAATCCCGTCGTGAATGTGGGAGCGACTTTAGCCGCGAAGTGGCGGCTAAAGTTTGTCCCTATTGACTTTATCTTGAATTTAACCAATCCATATATTGGCTAACACCTTGATTGACCGTTAAAAAATCTTTGCTATAACCGGCCTGCCTTAATCCTGAAACATCGGCCTGAGTATAGCTCTGATAAACACCTTTTAAATGCTCGGGAAAGGGAATGTATTCAATACTTCCTTGTTGATGCCAAGCAATCACTGCATTAGCTACCGTATTAAAAGTTTCTGCTCTGCCTGTACCGACATTAAAGATTCCACTTCGCTCTGGATGATCTAAAAACCATAGATTGACATCAACAACATCATCGATATAAACAAAATCACGCTGTTGTTCGCCATTAGCTATACCATCACAACCTTCAAATAACTTTGCTTTGTTATGCTCAATGACTTGCTGATTAAAATGAAGCGCAGTACTACTCATCGCCCCCTTATGCTGCTCACCGGGACCATAGACATTAAAATAACGAAAGCCGGCAATTTGACAATCGGTTGTCGGCAATAATCTCCGTACATATTGATCAAATTGAAACTTTGAGTAAGCATACATATTAATCGGCTGCTCACAACTGCGGTCTACACGAAAACCTTGCTCACCATTACCATAAACAGAGGCTGAAGAGGCATAAATAAAGGCTACATTCTTAGCAATACAAGCTTGCAATAGATGCTTAGAATAATTGTAATTATTCTCCATCACATACTGACCATTCCATTCCGTAGTTGCAGAACAAGCACCTTGATGGAATATTGCTCTAACGCCATTTAAAAAGGTTGGCGAATCCATTTTATTGATGAACTCAGCTTTATCCATATAATCAGAAACATTAAGATCGGCGATATTGTGCATTTTTCGACCATTAACTAAATGATCAACTAATAATATATTGCTTTCGCCGCGCTTATTTAAAGCACGAATCAAATTACTACCAATAAAGCCTGCACCACCTGTAACAATAATCATAGCTCACCTCTTGCTTTATTTATCATCGCCGTCGTTGACCGACCATCAACAAACTGTAATATTTTAACTTTGCCCCCCGCCTTTATAACACAATCGCCACCAACAACTTGCTCGGCACTATAATCGCCGCCCTTAACAAGAACATCAGGTAGTAAGTTGCAATATAAACGCTCAGGAGTTTCTTCTGTAAATGCCACAACCCAATCAACACAGGCTAAGGCGGCTAGAACAGTCATGCGTTCTTTTAAGGCATTGATAGGTCGTGATTCACCTTTAAGCTGCTTAACTGAAGCATCTGAATTAACCGCCACACACAAACGATCGCCTAATGCTTTAGCTTGTTCTAAATAAGCGACATGGCCCGCATGTAACAAATCAAAACAGCCATTGGTCATAATGATTTTTTCATTATGAGCTCTGGCTCTAGCAAAAAGTTTAGTCAATTCATCTTCTGCAACTACGCCATAAAAAGAATCTCTGGCTCCATGCATGGCACGCGTTAATTCCTGTAGAGAAACAGTAGAGGTGCCAAGCTTGCCGACAACTATGCCACCTGCCAAATTAGCTAAATACATAGCCTCCATTAAAGGCAATTCCAAAGACACGCACAAGGCCATCACAGCAATAACTGTGTCGCCTGCTCCTGTTACATCAAAAACATCTTTGGCTTTTGCTGGTATTGAATGGACTTGATCCGCTTCAATTAAAGTCATACCCGCTTCACCACGCGTCAACAACAGCGTAGGAATTTGATATTGAGCTAATAAAGCACGGCCTTTTTCAATAAGTTCCTGCTCATCATGACAAGCACCAACCACTGCTTTTAACTCTGACAAATTAGGCGTAATTAAATCAGCTAGCGCATAAGGCTGATAATCAACCCCTTTAGGATCGACTAAGGTTTTAACGCCAGCCTGCTTAGCCGCACTGATAAAACTTGATACCTCGACTAAGGTACCTTTGCCATAATCCGAAAACACCACCACATCATGTTTAGGTAAATGTCGTATTAAGGCCGATTGCAAGGCTGCTTGATCAAACTGTATGGGGGTGTCTTCAAAGTCTAAGCGTATTAATTGCTGATGCTGCGCCATAACTCGTAATTTGCAGATACTACGCAGGGACTTTTCAACAACAAAATCGCACACGACACCTTCGGCTTCTAATAATCGCTGGACTATTTTACCTTCAGCATCATCGCCAATAACACCCAATAAAGTAACTTGCCCGCCTAATTTGGCAATATTGAGTGCGACATTGGCTGCACCACCAATACGGTCTTCAATGGATTTAACCTTGACTACCGGTACAGGTGCTTCTGGAGAAATACGTGTAGCCTGCCCAGACCAATAACGGTCGAGCATCACATCACCAATAACAATAATTCTAGCCGCGCTAAACTCAGGCGTTACTACTATCACTTAATGCCTCCTCAATGACACCACACCACCAATGCCCAATTAAAATATGAGCCTCTTGTATTCTTGCCGTTACTTTTGAAGGCACAACCACAGCAAGCGTTGCCAGCTGACTTAATTCGCCACCGTCATTACCGGTTAAAGCAATCACGGTCATGCCTTTAGCTTTTGCAGCTTCCGTAGCTTTCAATATATTCTTACTAGTTCCTGACGTAGAAATAGCAATCAAACAATCTTTGTCATTACCCAAGCCTTCAACTTGACGCGAGAATACCGTTTCAAAATCAAAATCATTAGCATGGGCTGTTAAGATAGAACTATCGGTAGTCAAGGCAATGGCAGCCATAGCTTGACGTTTTTTTTCATAACGCACAACTAACTCAGCAGCGATATGTTGACAATCAGCCGCACTACCACCATTACCACAAAGCAATATCTTGCTGCATTGCTTTAAGGTGGCAATTAATAAAGCCCCTGCCGCTTCTATCGCGTCAGACTGCTCTGCTAAGCTAGCGATCATTGCCTGATGTTCCTCAAGCTCTGTCACAAATGTTTTCAAAATAGTTCTC
>CAIVGC010000086.1 GCA_903905335.1 uncultured Methylococcaceae bacterium | reverse complement strand
CTACATGACGAACAAGTCGGGCAATGGAGCGATGTGTTGAGTATTACTGTAGGGGTTTAATGGACTACCTACTTTAACTGTTCGCGTAACGCTATTTTAGTAGTACCAATTAACTGACCTTACGCAGTAACGTTGTTTTATTCTCGTTTTCCGCGCTAAGCACCGCGGGTTTTGTTGGGATTAGCCCGAAGGCGCGCGGCATGGATGCCGCGGCATTCTCGCCTTCGGGTGCGAAAACCCGATTAACACATCGTCGCGATAGCGATCTCATTATTTCTTTTTTATAAACCGCTGAATGGCTGCGTAACATCAGTTAGGAATCTTAGATTAAATTCATAAGTACATTTCATTGTTGAGTTTGCTAGTTATTATGGATAAAAACCATATATAATGTAATACAATGATTACAGTATATTAATCAATTTTCAATAACTCTTCGTTAGTCATAGGAAATATTGGTTTATGAATATAGATATAAGTCAAATAAAACTACCCGCTATGCCCATGGTGGCACAGAAGATTTTATCTCTAAATATCAGCAACGATAGAGATCAGGACGCGCTAGTTCCGGTTATCTGTCAATGCCCAGTTACATCGGCTCGCATTATTTCAATGGCCAACTCGGTGGCTTTTTGTGCGGCTGAAGGACGGATTATAAGCTCTGTTAAAGAAGCTGTTCAACGTATAGGTATGACCAATGCCTATAATTCTGCGCTAGCCAGTGCTTTATTTACTTTAAAAAGTCAAGACAGCCTACATAAATTTGATTGCAACAATATATGGAAACATAGCGCTGAAGTAAGGCAAGTAATGCAAGCATTTGCAAAGCTTATGCCTCCGGTTGAGCGTCCATTACCACAAGATATAGCGCTGGTAGCGCTTTTACACGATATCGGGTTTCTCGCTTACAACGCAATCAACCCAGAGCTTTCCGATATTTTACTGGATCGCATTAACAATGGTGCTGACAGTGAGTTGGTTTCTCATGAGCTCTTTGGAATTTCTCATGATAAATTAGGAGCTGCACTACTCTCCTCATGGGGTATACCAGAAAAAATAGTCATGGCTGTAAAATGGCATCATCATAAGCTATACGACTATGCTTATAATAAAGCTTATGTTTTATGTAATCTGTTGATTATCACAGAAGCCACTCTAATGTATTCAACTAATACTTATGATCCACACTCAGAAATAATGACGCTTGATAAAGCGGTAAGCCTTCTTCACATTGAAGGCATAGACTTAGAAATGGCCGCAAAAAACCTTAAAGCTGAGGGCATTACAATTTTTCTATAATGTCATAGCAGGTTTTTCATAGAAGACTGGGCAGCCTTCATTTCTCGATTTACACTTTGTGCAATAACATAATAAAGAAAAAATCATTGCTAAAATGATACCTATTGCTATTTTATAGTCACAGATATCCTGGAATTCGATAACTCATTGATAGCATTGTTAAGTTGCGATCAACAAATGCCTAAACAGCTTATTATTTGGTTTTGTTTTTATTCCAAAAATAAAAGCCTGCAGCGAAAGTGCCGATTACAAAGAAAACCATTAAGCTTGGATGTTCATAAAATAAATCAAAAAAATGTCCCATGCCTTGTGACGTATGTTGATAATAAGGCCCCATGTTGTCTTCCTCTTTTTAACTGATTAGATTTAAGTCTATTAATTAGATACTAAAATAGTTTTTAATAGTTTTCTTTAGAACTTACCTTAAAAATCCTTATTGTCCAGTGCGAAGATGATAGCGGGTGGATAGTGAAATTCGACTTATTTATGGCTATAGTGTTAATTCTAGTTTCGATTGTCAGCTTTTTTTACACAACTTAAAGTAAGCGTATTCAATAAGTTAGGCATTGACGCGCGTTTATGGATATGTTTGCTAAGGGCTTAATTGTCAGTTTCTTTTACAGTTTGTCTGTTTATGCATGGTTATGTCTTAATTAATTAGCCGAACATTTTTCAACTCATTGTTATTATGTATTATTAATAGGTTGGGCATAGATTCTGCATTAGTTAATAAGGTTAGTGGTTTTTAAATAAGTAGTCACTTTAACCTTATACATAACGGAGTTAATAATATGAAAATTAATAGACTTAATCAGCCTATAAGTGCGCCTTTTGTCTTTGGCGCAGCATCTTTAGTGCTAGGTATTGTGTTTGCTATGCCGGTGCAAGCTGATGTTGCTCAATGGACTGGTGCAAATAGTGGGGATTGGACAGATAGCGGGAATTGGCAATTAGCAGCACCTGTTGCTGGCAGTGACGTAATACTTACTGATTTAGTAAGTAGCTCAAATAATAATGTGAATTATAGTAATTCTGGTAATACCAGTCCTGGTGGTAGTACAAGTTCTGCGTTTAATTCGGTGCTAGT
>CAIVGC010000085.1 GCA_903905335.1 uncultured Methylococcaceae bacterium | reverse complement strand
TAAGCGCTGGACAACTGACAGAAGCCTATTAGTCACAGCATCCCTTACACGGTACCGCCGTTACATTTTAGGTGTCGCTGTTCAATGGTGCCGGTGCTTAAAACATGGGAGGAGCTGGGTATCAACATGGATGAACTGCCAGACGGCACACGGGCATCGATGGAAGGGCAAGTTAATGATAAGACCTTTGCTGATTGGCTTAAGCGTAAGACTGAAACCGATCCTAGTTTTGCAGACAAGACGCTAGGCAAAGGCCGCGCAGAGCTGTTCAGGGATGGCAAACTTACTATGGATCAGATGATTAGCGGGGGCAAGCCGTTGTCGTTAAATGATTTGAAAGCTAAGTATGGAGCGCCTATAATTAGCAACATGGATATAAATAAAATCGTTGATTCGATAGAGAGCAAAATAAAGCAATCTCACTCTATTGAAGATCTTTGGGCGAATCCTATTATTTTTAATAATCACATAGACAAAAGAGTTGCTCTTGGTCATATTTCTAGCAAAGACGATTACTTACATAAAATACAAAAAACAATCATAGAATCAGAGCAATATATTATTGCTTTAGGCGGTAAAGTTGAGCTAGTAGAGCTTAAGAGTAAAGATTGGTCGGTTCTATTTAATAGCCGAGGGGAAATAAAAACGGCTTATAAAATTGAGCCTAATATGCCAAGTTTTGCAGATAATCATAAAAGACTAGGATACAAAGTTTATGAAGAAAATATCTCAGAAAGAAATAAAAAGATACTTAGAGGGTTATTTAGCCCACGTTAAGTATTGGGCTCCCGATCAAGGCGATTCTTTCTTAATGCTAAATTGTCGTGAGATTTTAGCGGGACAAGAAAGCTTGCTAACGGAAGATTTGAAAAAACAATTATATGACGCTGATAATAAAGTTTTAACTTTGGCGACAGAAAGGCACGAAGAAGAAACGCCAGATATTGAATTTTTAAGATTAACCGCAGAAATCATATCTAATAGTAATCATACTAAGGCCGCCTAAATAACCCCGCTTTACCCAACACCCCAAAGCCAGCCTAACCGCTGGTTTTTTATGCCTATCGTTGTGCAATTAGTCTTGTTATTAATTGCACAAAATCAGCTTACCCTATCACTACAATGGTTACGCCATTATCAACGGCCTACGGCCTCCAAACCTTACGGGTAGCAATAAAATGGACATTACACCAGAGATTCAAGCGCTTATCGATGCGGCTGTTGATAGCGCCAAAACAGGATTACAAGCGAAAAATCAAGAGTTAATTGATAAAAACAAGAAGCTTATGAAGGGCCAAGAAATTGATCCGCAAACCCTGATTGATCTTGATTTCTAAGCTGCCTGTGCGGCAGTGAACTACGTGCGGTGTGCATGACGGTAAGCGCTGGACAACTGACAGCAAGCCTATTAGTCACAGCATCCCTTACACGGTACCGCCGTTACATTTTAGGTGTCGCTGTTCAATGGTGCCGGTACTTAAAACATGGGAGGAACTGGGTATTGATATGCAGGAACTACCCGACGGGACATGGGCATCGATGGAAGGTCAAGTTAATGACAAGACTTTTTCGGATTGGCTTAAGCGTAAAGAATCGGAGACGCCAGGCTTTGCAGATAAGACGCTAGGCAAGGGCCGCGCGGAGCTGTTCAGAGACGGAAAGCTCACTATGGATCAGATGATTAGCGGGGGTAAGCCGTTGACGCTTGGGGAGTTGAAAAACAAATATAGTGGTAAAGTAGCCGCTATGGATGCAATTGATAAAAAAGCTTTTTCAGATTGGACAAAACAAGTCACGCAGAAAGATTACAAAGCGCGTCATGAATTTAAGCAGGTTGGGGTAATTCCTGATTATGTGATGAATGATAAAGCGGTTAAAGCGTTAAATCCGGTCAATAACGAAATCCATATTAGCGACCATCAATTAAGACATTCTGTACGGGAAACAAAAAAAAATGTAGGAACTGCATTGCCGTTGTCTATCGTTAAACAGTTGCCATTAAATCTTGAATCTGCTGATTACTTTTTTGACTCAAAGCAAAACAATTTATTAGCTGTTTTTGATGTTGGCGATGGTAAAAGTGTAGGAAAATCGGTGATAGTTATTGACTTTAAGAAAGGGAAAAAGTCTTATAACTCAATTGTTACATCAGGGGTTATAGATGCTACAACACTCGGAATGCGGATTTATAAAAAAATAACGTAATATAAAAACCCTTCAAAGCGCGGTGGGGACATCCACCCCCACTCCACCATGAGCTTTCGCCCCTGCCACTCGTAGAATTTGAGAGGGTCTCACGCCTTGAAGTTAATTTTAGTATAACTAATCTAACGCAATTTGCAAGTAGATAATAATCTTATCAACGCCACAAACCAGCTTAACCGCCGGTTTTTTATGCCTGTTGTTAGTGACATCGTTCACCTAATCAATGTCACTAAATTAGCCTACTCTATCCCCACAATGGTTACGCCATTATCAACGGCCTACGGCTTCCAAACCTTACGGATATGTAGATGGACATT
>CAIVGC010000084.1 GCA_903905335.1 uncultured Methylococcaceae bacterium | reverse complement strand
CGCATAAAACTCATTATTAGCACCCCAAAACACGCCTTTCTGTGTATCAGACACAGCAAAATCCCATGACAAGATGCGCTCTGCTGGACAAGCCGATTGCTGCTGCAATAGTTCGGAGAAATAATCCGTAGGCAATGACTGTTCAGCCCACGTCGACAAAATTAGCGGCAATTCATTTTGCTTATGCAACTTCAAGCCGTCTTCATTAACCATACGGTTCATATGTATCGCCAAATTGGGCAAGCGCAATAATGGCCTATCAAAGTTAACTAATTGACTGACGATATTAGCGTTATCATCTTTATAGCTGACTCGACCGGCAAGACCTAAATCTCTATCGGTAAACGTTGCCAATATTGGCCCGCCATAGATTTCAACGCCTAAGCGCAATAAACCATCCATGGCGTTAGCGGCATTGGGTTTTATTCTTAAACCTGGAGAATCCGTATGTGCACCAATAATCTTAAAGCCTGTCTCTAACAACGGTTTTAAACCCATGACAAACATGATGATAGAAGAATCATCACGAATTACATAATAACGCCCCTGAGCTAGTAACTGCCACGCTGCATTTTCTTCTAGCTTTACAAATTGAAAAGCCAGCAATTGGCTTTCGATGCTAGCGACCGCGTGGTACGGACTAGGACTGGCATCAATAAAATCCAGTAAGCTCTGTACTTGTTGCTGGGCATTGATCATGTTGCTTTTAAATCCAATGAAGCAGAATTAATACAATAACGTAAGCCCGTAGGCTGAGGGCCATCTTCAAAGACATGCCCTAAATGCGCGTCACAGACTTTACAGGTAACTTCAACTCGACGCCGACCATGACTATTATCAACATGCTCTGCGACACTGCCTTCCGCTAATTCTGCCCAGAAACTGGGCCAACCAGAACCTGAATCATATTTAGTTTGTGAATCAAATAAAGGACTATCACAGCAAATACAATGATAAACCCCGACTTCTTTACAATCAGTATATTTCCCAGTAAAGGGGGGTTCTGTGCCTTTTAAGCGGCAAATATTAAATTGTTCGGGCGTTAATTTCTCAGCCCACGACTCATCATTATTCTGTTCTTGCATAGTCATATGCTTAGCTCCTAGTTAAAGGCCGCATTGTACGCGATCGATTCAAAGTCAGCCATCTGCAAACAGTATTTTAGTTAAGCCTGTGCTATCCTAACTACCATCTAAAAAAAACCATATTAATGTATGCAAATATACCTAGTGGGCGGTGCCGTTCGCGACACTCTACTCAATTATCCCGTACTTGAAAAAGATTGGGTCGTGGTCGGCGAAACCCCTGAAGCCATGCTAAAAAAGGGCTATCGTTTAGTAGGCAAAGACTTTCCGGTATTTTTGCATCCAAAAACAAAAGATGAATATGCACTTGCTAGAACAGAACGCAAAAGCGCACCCGGCTATAAAGGTTTTATCGTTCATGCCTCGCCCGATATTAGCTTGGAGCAAGACTTAATCCGCCGTGATTTAACCATCAATGCCATGGCCATGAGTACCGATGGACAACTCATCGATCCCTATGGTGGTCAACAAGATTTGCAAAACAGAGTGTTTCGGCATATTTCACCGGCTTTTGCAGAAGATCCAGTACGAATCTTACGTGTCGCACGCTTTGCCGCACGCTATCAACACCTAGGCTTTACGCTGGCGACAGAAACGCTGACCTTAATGCAGTCTATGGTAAATGACGGCGAAGTTGATCACTTAGTGTCTGAGCGCGTCTGGGCAGAATTATTTAAAGCCCTAAACGAGAAAACACCCTCGGCCTTTTTTTATACCTTAAAAGACTGTAATGCTTTAAAAAAGATATTCCCCGAATTAGACAATTTATTTGGCGTTCCTCAGCCAGCACAACATCATCCAGAAATTGATACCGGCATCCATAGCCTCATGTGCTTAGAACAAGCAACGCTATTATCGCCTAGCCCAGAAGTTCGCTTTGCCGCCTTAGTACATGACTTAGGCAAAGGTATTACCCCAAAAGAACATTGGCCACATCACTACGGCCATGAAAAAAAAGGCCTACCGCTATTAAGGCAACTCTGTAACCGTTTACGAGTACCCAATAACTTTAAAGCATTAGCGATGCAAGTCATGGAATACCATACCCATAGCCATAAAGTCTTTGAATTACGCCCAGACACCTTAACTGATGTTTTAAGTACCTTAGGCGCTTTTAAAGACAACATTAACTTATCCTGGTTTCTATTAGCCTGCGAAGCAGATGCTAAAGGTCGCACAGGCTTTGAACATAGAACTTATCCTCAAGCCCAATTTATAAGCTATGCGGCTAAGGCAGCAGCAGCCTTGGATTACTCAAGCGCGCTAAACGGCTCACTAAAAGGCTCAGACATAGGCACTGCCATTCGTCACTTACGCATACAGGCAGTGACTGAAGCGATTAAGGCTTACAACACTAAACGCCTAAGCGATTAAATTAGCAAAAATAAAGCCGCCTAGGCTCTGCGTCACTGCCCATAGTTAAGTAATCTGTGTGGAGTAAAAACAGGTATCATTTGTACTTTTTTGTGGTCAAGCAGTGCTTGCAGTTTCTAGTTGACATATAATGCAACGCTTGAGTTTTTATGTTTACACCTAGGAGATACTATGAAGAAATTTATGCTGTTACTATCGACGTTACTATTTTTGTTTGCTGCAACTGCACAAGCCCACGGACCCGTGCGTCAAAAAGCCGAAGAACAAATCACTATCAATGCTTCAGCCGATAAAGTCTGGGCTATTATTAAAAATTACCATGATTTCTCTTGGGTACCAGGCATCAGCAGTGCCAGCGGTGACGGCGGTAATGTTAAAGGCGCAATTCGCGTACTAACCTTAAAAGATGGCGGCACTATTACTGAAGAATTAAAAAAGTATGATGAAGCCAAAATGTCTTATGGTTACAAAATTACCGACATGAGTACTGCAAAAACTATTACTCACGCCGGCGTTGAAGAAAAAGTACCAGCACTACCTGTAGACAATTATTCAGCCTCTATTGATGTTGAAGCTAAAGGCGACACTACAGTAGTATCTTGGACGGCTGGTTATTACCGCGCTTACACCAACAATAATCCTCCAGTAGAAATGAATGAAGAAACTGCCAATGCCGCTGTGACTGGCATTTTAAAAGCGGGCTTAGCTCATCTTAAAGTCTTAGCTGAAAAGTAAGGTTTAGACTGGTGTTTTTTATAAAATACCCCGTGGTAGTGCTATTGCTCGCTACCACTTGCTTTACTAATTCCTTAGCGGCAGCTCCCTTTGCTTATATCAGTAATCAATTAGATGATAGCGTATCTATTATTGATAGCGAACTAGGCAAAGTTGTCGGTACAGTAAAAGTACAGGGCAAACCAGCAGGCATTGCCGTTGCGCCTGCGGGCGATATAGTTTACGTTAGTACACCAGAAGCTAAAGGTTTCGCCGTTTTAGATGTTAAAAAACGCGAGGTCTCAGCTCAGGTTGTAGTCAGCGAAGGCGCTTTAGGCATTGCCATTAGCCCTAATGGTTTACGCATTTTTGTAGCTGATTGGTACAACAATAAAGTCGATGTCGTTGATGCGACTAGCCTGACTATTATCAAAACCATTGCCGTGGGTGAATCACCCTCGGGTTTAGTGGTGAGTCCTGATAACCATTGGCTATATGTTGCTAATCGTTTAAGTAATTCAGTCTCTAAAATAAATCTCAGTACCTTAAACGTTCTTAATACCGTGCAAGTAGGTAAGCATCCATTTGGTCTTACTCTTGATAGCCGAGGCGAGCGACTTTATATCGCCAATGTGCAAAGTGATGATGTCACGGTAGTGGAAACAAAACGCATGTTGAATGTGGCGACTATTAAAGTTCATGCCCTACCCTATGCCACGGCATTGGCCATGAATGACAGTCGCTTATTGGTCACTAATCAAGATGATGGATCAGTATCCGTTATCGATATGGAAACCCTAGAAGAAATTGCAGTCCTTGAAGTCGGTAATAAACCGGAGGGTATTTCTACTCATCCCGATGACCGACATGTCTATGTCGCCAATTGGTTTGATAACACCGTGTCGATTATTGATGCTAAAACCTTAAAGGTTATTAATACCCTAAAAACTGGCAAAGGTAGCCGTGGGTTTGGGCAGTTTTTTGGTAAATAACTTTTCTGACCTTATTACACCGCCTACCTTATATGATTTTTGTATTTAACTAATATTGCTAAACTGCTCCACAAACTCACCACTTAACTTGAGAACAAAATGGCTGAAACGGTAGATGAACTAACAGTGACCTATGAAGACGGCGGCATAGAAACCGTTAAGGAACTAGACAAAAAAGTACTAACCAAAGGCGCTTGGGCTACAGTCATGTATCGCTACCAGGACTGGAATCGAGCTAAAGAAGAATACGGCCCGGACAAATACACCATTCGTCGCTACCAAAAACGCAATGGCGAATATCAACAAAAATCAAAATTTAACATTTCTAGTGTTGATCAAGCCAAAAGCATCATTGCAGCATTAGAAGATTGGATAAAAGAAGACTAACCTAAAAACTCAGTACGTAAGAAATGTAGGGGCAGGTCGCGACCTGTATCTACGGTCGCCTCAAGTATTATAGGATATGCCGACAAAGAGGTTACTCAATCAATTACCGCACTGCGTTTTAACAAACGCTAGGCAAAAAAAAGCGGCAGCCCATATGGTATGGACTGCCGCTTTTTAGCGCAATTAGATGATAGTAACTTCTTCTGCTTGCGGGCCTTTTTGGCCATCAGTAACAGTAAACTGTACTTTTTGACCTTCATCAAGTGATTTAAAGCCAGAACTATTGATGTTACGAAAGTGAACAAAAACGTCAGGGCCGCTTTCTTGTTGAATAAAACCAAAACCTTTTTCGGCGTTAAACCATTTAACTGTACCAGTAGTCATTGTGAATCCTATTTAAAATATATAAATTAAAGCCCCAAGAGGAGGCTTGTTGCGCTGAGAAATTTTAGAGTTACTTAATGATAAACAGGACGAGCAATACAGGATAATCATCGTAGAGATAAGCATAACGGTAAAACAATTTACAAGCTGATTGAATTCTAAAGGTATGGCTTAATAAAGTCAATCAGTCTTTAAGGTATATGAATGAGATTATTAGGTTTGCTTTGTAAATAGGAGGCATTAGGATCGAT
>CAIVGC010000083.1 GCA_903905335.1 uncultured Methylococcaceae bacterium | reverse complement strand
TGAACAGTTTTGTGAAGGCAATATGTATAAAGAGTTAAAAGAACGATTAGCATCATTGTGTTGGATTTAAACTTTATACTTGATACTTTCGAAGTCCATAACTGTTAAAAATCATCAATACCGCAACCACCAAAGATGATAAACTGCACGTAATTTTTGAGTTACATTATGTAGAACTTAGAAGATCACCAAACAAACTAATGAAGTAATCAACGATTTAGCTTGTTGAAGCAGCTTTTTAATCAGAGCGCACGAGCTCATAGTCGAGGAATTAGCGTCCAATGCAGTTCCTGTAGAAAGCCATCGCAGCAGTCGATAGAATGTTTGATGAAGAAGAACGTATGTTTTATGACACAGGACTGCAGCATTTTGGGGCTGGAGAAGAATACTCGTTTTTACCAATGGATGATGTTGCAGCAAGAGCAGGCAGAAGATTTTGTAATTGCCACAGGTGTTCAATATAGCGTATGCCAATTTATCGAATGGACAGCAGAAGAACTGGGGATGTGGCTACGTTGGGAAGGTGAGGGCGTTAACGAAGTGGGTTATTGGAATGACCAAGCTATAGTTAAAATTGATCCGCGTTACTTTTGTCCCACCGAAGTAGATACCCTGTTAGGTGACCCTAGTAAAGCCAAGCAGCTAAAGCAGCATGGATATACAGTAGCTGTAAGTGTTGAATAATAAATAGAATGACACAAAATATCTACCATGAAAATAATCAGCTTCCAAATATTATAGTAGGGCGTGACTTAGGGTTAGATACGATTAAAGCTTTTGCAACGCTTTTGGTCATCGTTGGGCATGTTATTCAATATACCAACGTCGATTTTGATCACTCTTTGTTTTTCAAAGTCATTTATTCATTCCATATGCCGTTATTTATGTTTATTAGTGGCTATTTAATGCCAAAAATAATGGAGCGGAAATTTTTACTATTAAAGTTTAAACAGTTAGTCGTGCCATTTGTACTATGGAGCTTGCTGCTAATATCATTGAATAATCCAGCCTTGATTAAGGCAGGCGACGCTTATCAGTTTCTTGATAGATGCTACCAACTATTTTTGCGACCAGATGATGGTGGTCTTTGGTTCTTATGGGTATTATTCCTGAATTTCTTGGTATTTACGCTGCTCGAAGGCAAATATAGGATAATATTTTCGATAGTTATAATTGCTGCCTTAACACTACTTCAATTTATAAATCGTGATTTTACCTTGTTTGGGCTTGGTCTTTTTAGGTGGCATTATTTCTTTTTTGTGCTCGGTTTTTTAGCGCGTAATGATAGTGTACTAACAAAGATAAAAATTAATATTTGGGTGGTTTTTATTGTTACCTTAATTCTTATGTCACAGTGGGATAGAACAGCAATAACTGATTTTTTTGGGATTGCTATTAATAGTCATGCGCTAGTTGTATTTGTCACACTAATGGTAAAGTATCTGTGTGCTGTAGGCGCGATTATTGTGATATTTTCTCTCAAAGATAAACTAAAAGTTACCAATGGTTTTATAAGTATATTCGCCTTAGAATCAATAGGTTACTACGCCACACAATTTTTATTCTTTGGAGTCTTTGCGTTAGCCTGGTCTTTGAAGGATGTAAATAGTTATTTAGATCAATTTTATGTTTTTATCTTGATTTCTAGTTGTTGTACATTGTCGATTGTTTTTCTTAATAAATATTCCTGCACGAAGAAATATTTGCTCGGCAAGGTTGCTAAGAACAATAAGCTTTATTAATACGAGCAAGTTTTTCTGATAATTTATCTCAACGCATTGACATATATGAATCATTATGGATAGTGGAACCAGTGAGTTCAAAGTATATTTGCGTTAATATACACTTACTATAAGAGTGTTTTGAACGATTATCAGGTAACTAAATGACAATAAAAATACATTCATTTGCCGATGTGCAAAGTAACAATATTGGTGAGAATACTCGCATTTGGCAATTTTGCGTTGTACTACCGATGGCTGTTATTGGTGCTAACTGCAATATTTGTGCGCAGGTTCTAATAGAAAACGACGTGATTATTGGCGACAATGTAACTGTTAAAAGTGGTGTGCAACTTTGGGACGGTTTGCGTATTGAAGATGACGTTTTTATTGGCCCCAACGTAACTTTTACTAACGATAAATTTCCGCGTTCTAAACATTATCCAGATAATTTTCCAGAAACTGTTGTGCGTAAAGGTGCGTCTATCGGGGGGGGGGCCGTTATCTTACCCAACCTAAGTATAGGCGTAGCGGCTATGATTGGCGCAGGCGCAGTTGTTACCCGTTCAGTTCCGAATCGTGCGGTAGTGATAGGCAATCCAGCCAGAATTGTTGGTTATCTGGGCTTGAACGATGAGTTCGAACCTCTTACCCAAAATTTGCAAAGCGCAGTAAATACAGGGGCGAACCTTAATATTTCGTGATGCCAAGCAAGAGAATGTTGGCTTTATATTGAGTTTGCTGAGCAATCTGATCAAGCCTATTTCATCATTGAAAGTTTACAATGTGAACCTTTATGTGCTTTGAGCCTATACGATGCGCAGGGGTTGTTGGATACTAAAAGCAGATGCGCCACAAGCAGTCGCCATTGAATCTTATACCTATGCCATTGATTATTTAAAGTTTCAGACTGTCCATTTTGATGTGGGTAAAGGTAATGAGGGTGTGTGGTGGTTTCATGAGCGTTTTGGTGCTTTAAGGACTAAAGAAACCAGCATGAATTTTTCATATAAAATAAATTTTGAAGAAATTTTAACCGAACAGAAACTGTAAAAACACGCCTGCCTCAACCTATATACAACCCTATAAACCCTAGAGAATGTCATCAAATGTCCAGCCAAAATTTTAAAGCTTTTATAGATAAATCTGCCATCATAATGCCTGGTGCCTATATTGGCTTAGACGTTATTATTGAAGATAAAGTAACAATTGGACCTAATGCCGTTATTCTTGGAAAAGATGATAATAAAGCAACAATTGCTGCTGCAATTAGAACAGGTGCAGTAATTGGGGCAAATGCAACTGTTTTGGCGGGTGTGATCGTCGGTATACGGGCACTGGTTAAGCCTGGCTCTGTTGTTACTCGAACTGTGCCGCCATTGGCTATTGTCGAAGGTAACCCAGCGATCATAACTGGCTATGTTTCAACGGCTATCAGTATCACTGATAATCAAGGTAAAGATAAAAAAGAATTAACAAAATACTCTAAAGTAAATAATGTTACTTTTAGCAATTTGACATTGGTCTCCGATCTACGTGGAAATCTGTCAGTAGGTGAATTTGAAAAAGATATTCCTTTTAAACCTAATCGTTACTTTTTAGTTTTTGATGTACCGACTGCCGAAACGAGAGGCGAACATGCTCATAAAGTTTGTAAGCAATTTTTAGTTTGTATAAAAGGCAGTTGTAATGTTGTTGCGGATGATGGGGTTAATAGAGAGGAATTTGTGCTGGATTCACCTGCGAAAGGGCTCTATCTTCCACCCATGACTTGGGGGATCCAATACCATTATTCACCTGATGCTTGTTTGCTGGTTTTTGCTTCTGAATATTATGATTCGGCAGATTATATTCGTGACTACGACGAATTTATTAAGGCAGTTTTTGAAAAGACTGATACAACGAAAACAATTTAGAGAGTTTTGTCTATGTACGCAATTGAATTTGAAGCAGATATCCATAATGGTATGATCAAAATACCCAGTGAATATAAAAATCTTAACTCTAAACATCTCAAAATAATTGCTCTGCTTGATGATTCAGAGATCATAAAGCCAATAGAAGAAAATCTACAATTTACGGATGAATATATCAATGAGCATTGGCGTGAGCTAATCATGACAGGCTTAAGCGATTATGATGAAGCTTATTATAAAAGTGATCAATACAAGGAAGACCGAGGCAGCTATTTAATGGAGAAATATAAGTGATCAATGTTTTGCTAGATAACAATATCATCATCGATAATTTGCTCGGCTCAAGATCTAACCTTTTTCCCGTATCAAAAAAAGTCTATGAGATCTTATTTGATAACGAAATATATCAAGGGTATATCAGTTCCTCGTCTTTAGATAATATCGAATATATTCTATTTAGTGAACTCAAAAAAACAATAAATCTATCGAATAAACAAATTAATGCAGTTGTACACGCGGCCATTAAAGATTTATTAACGAAAGTTAAATTGGCTAAGACACCGTCCTATATAGACATAGATTATGATGATATAGAGGGCTCACAAATCATTGCCTCAGCAAAAGCAATAGATGCCAAGGTGATTACGCGTGATACGGGTATGATTAAAAAATATCCAGACATTGCAATGCATGCTGATGTTTTTTTAAAACAACACGACAAATCATCAACAAACATCCCCTTTTTAGATCTTAAAGCAACCCAACAAGAACTCAGCACCGAACTGGAGCAAGGCTTTGATCGCGTACTTAATTCCGGCTGGTACATACTTGGCCCTGAAGTCGAAGCTTTTGAAGCAGAATACGCGGAATATTGCGAAGCAAAACATTGCGTAGGCGTTGCTAATGGCCTAGATGCCTTACATTTGGCATTATTAGCTTTAGATGTACAGCCAGGCGATGAAGTCATTGTGCCCTCCAATACTTATATTGCTACTTGGTTAGCTGTCAGCCAGTGTGGTGCAATACCGGTTCCGGTTGAACCTGATCCTCAGACTTACAATATTGACCCCGCCAAAATTGAAGCCGCCATTACTCCTCGTACTAAAGTGATTTTGCCAGTACATCTTTACGGCCAACCAGTGGACATGGATCCTATTTTAGCTATTGCCAAAAAACATGGGTTACGGGTATTGGAAGATGGCGCACAAGCACATGGTGCTCGTTATAAAGGTAAGCGACTAGGTGCTCATGGTGATGTGGTGGCTTGGAGTTTTTACCCCGGAAAAAATCTCGGTGCTTATGGTGATGGTGGTGCTATTACTACCAATGATCCAGAGATTGCCGACCGTATCAATGTGTTGCGTAATTACGGTTCTCGAGTTAAGTATGTTAATGAGGTTCGTGGTTTTAACAGTCGCCTAGATCCTCTTCAGGCTGCGGCCTTGCGAGTTAAACTTAAGGTGTTGGATGAATGGAATATCCGCAGAACTAATATTGCTGCCTGCTACAGCAACGAATTAATAAATACAGGACTACTTTTACCCTTTGTATCCGAATGGGCTGAACCCGCTTGGCATCTTTATGTCATACAACATCCGCAACGCGATGCATTACAAAAACAACTCAGCGTAGCGGGGATTGGCTCATTAATTCATTATCCTATTCCACCTCACCTACAAGCCGCTTACAAGGAATTGGGGTTTGGACAAGGTTATTTCCCTATCGCAGAAGATATCCATCAAAATATTTTAAGCTTGCCTATAGGGCCACAACTAAATAATACTGATACAGTGATAGCGGCACTAAAAGTAATAACGAGTACATGAGCGACAAAGTATCTTCTTATCGCCGTATACTTAAAACCTCTTCAATTACGGGTGGATCATCAGTTATCAATATACTGATTGGCTTGCTACGCACCAAGGTACTTGCTTTATTGCTAGGACCATCGGGTATTGGTTTGGTGGGACTTTATACTGGGCTGATGGGCACTGCCACCACTATTGCCAGCATGGGTATTGGCACGATAGGCACTCGCCAAATAGCAGAAGCCATTAGTAAAGAAGATGTCGCAGCCTTAGTCCTTGTTAAGCGGGCGATGTTTTGGGGTGTGTTAATGCTGGCAACGACCGGCGCACTGGTCGTATGGTCATTGCGTGAGTTACTGGCAGTACAATTACTCGGCAGTATTGAACATTCTGAGGCGGTCGGTTGGCTGGCTTTAGGTGTAGCGCTTTCTGTTGCCAGTGCATCGCAAGGCGCATTGATTCAAGGCATGCGCCGCATTGGCGATATGGCAAAACTTAGTGTTTATGGATCTATTCTTAATACCGTATTAGGCATTGGTATATTATGGCAATGGGGCAGCGCTGTTATATGGGCTTTTATTTTAATCGGGCCGCTATTTAATTTTTTATTAGGCCATCTTTATGTATCAAGGTTGCCCAAAACAAAATCCACAGCTATTAGCCTGCATGATATAACCGAACAATGGAAAATATTTTTGCGATTAGGGTTACCTTTTATGGGTGCTGGTTTAGTGCAAACCCTTGTGCAATTATGGATAAGAGTCACTATTGGTGATCAGTTAGGTATTGAGGCCGTAGGTCATTTTCAGGCGGCTTGGACTATTTCAATGCAGTATATTGGTTTTGTATTGGGTGCTATGGGGGCTGATTATTATCCGCGCCTTACGGGTGTTATTCATGATAAAGTAACGGCCAGTCGCTTGGTTAATGAACAAACTGAAGTAGCATTACTGCTTAGCGCACCGATATTTGTCGCCATGATTGGTTTGGCTCCTTGGTTTATTCATTTATTGTATTCATCAGCCTTTACACCTGCTATTGAGGTGTTGCGTTGGCAAATATTAGGTGATGTATTAAAAGTAGCTAGCTGGCCTCTAGGATTTGTAATTCTTGCGGCAGGTGCTGGCAAGACTTTTTTCTGGACAGAAACAACTACCCTATTATTGATGGGGGGGGTAATTGTCGGCTTGTTACCACATTTGGGCTTACAAGTTACCGGTATTGCATTTTTAACGAGTTATATCTTCTATTTGCCTCCAGTCTATTTTTTTGCATATCAAAAAATCAACTTTAAATGGACAGTCCCTGTCTTTGGGTTAGTTTTAGTGACCTTTGTGTTGTGTCTTGTTGTCATGCAATTATCCATTTATACAGAATGGGGCCTTGTTATCTCAATAGGTATATCAGTAAGTTTTGCTTGTTTTTCATTGCTACGATTGATAACAATGACTGATTTGAATGGGCCGTTGGGTCGAATGGCTTCAATACTAAAGAGATTTTATGTAAAAACTGGAGTTAAGAATTAATGATGATGAGTTAAATAGAGATTTTCAATTTAAAAGTCATTGATTGTTCTTGCAGATTTGATCTTTAAAAAAATGAAATTAACCGAGCATTTTAAGATATCTATGGAAGTTTATATCGATTTTTAGAGTAATAGTTAGAATCCCATTCAGAAAACTCTTGAATTAAAATACTATGCATATCTTAGAAGTTATTGAAATATTTT
>CAIVGC010000082.1 GCA_903905335.1 uncultured Methylococcaceae bacterium | reverse complement strand
CTTGAGGTAACAATGAAACAACTTATATTAGAAATAGACGAAACAACGGAAGCCAGAATTTTTACGGCGGCTAAAACAGCAGGACTGTCTGCCCAGCAATGGTTAAAACGTATTATTGATGAAAAAACCGTCGCTTCATGGCCTGATTCCGTTAAGGCATTAGCCGGAACATGGCAAGATGTGCCATTTTCTGACGAGTTACGCAAAGGCGAGGGCCAAGATGTAACAAGAGAAGATTTTTGATGTACGCTTTAGATACCAATACGGTTATTTATTTTTTTAAAAATAGTGGTCATGTTGCTGAGCATTTATTTAGCTTGCCGCCCCATGAAATAGCCCTGCCAGCGGTGGTTTTGTATGAGCTTGAAGTGGGCATTGCCAAATCAACAGCCCCTGAAAAACGTAGGGCTCAATTAAATGAATTGCTCACTGTTGTACGTGTATTACCTTTTAGAGAAAATGAAGCGGCAATATCGGCAAAGGTGAGAGCCACACTGGAACAGGCAGGAACGCCGATAGGGCCATTAGATATGATGATTGCAGGTACCGCTTTAGCCAGTCAAGCAACCTTGGTAACCCATAATACTAAAGAGTTTGCACGTATCGATGGTTTGCGTTTAGAAGATTGGTTTGATTAAAATGCTCAGAGTATGCACTCTGAACTCGCTTAATGACTCAATTAAAAATACGCTCCTGAAATATACCACCGTTTTTTCAAACAGTTGTACCAGGGTTTTGAGTCTGACATGCTTACTACCTCATTAATTTAAGTGTTGACTACAAACGGATTATTGGTTTACATTGCATTCACAATAATAACAAATGTAAACCAGCGAGATCAAAACTATGATTAGTCAACGAATAAAATTGGCTCGAAAAAAAGCCGGATTATCATTACGTGGTCTCGCAGACGCTCTTGATGGAAAGGTCAGTGCACAAGCTATTGGAAAATATGAACGTGACGAAATGACTCCTAGTTCAGGTGTGCTTATTGCATTAAGCAAAGCGCTGGGAGTTTCGCTTTCATATTTAATGGATACTCAGGGGATAGAACTTACTGGCGTTGATTTTAGAGCTAAAGCCAATACCAGCGCGAGAGATCGCGCCAATGTCGAAACAGAAGTCATAGAATGGATAGAGCGTTATCTACAAATCGAGCGCGTTCTTGAATTGAACAGTGCAGAATGGGAAATCCCTGTTCAGAAATTACATGAAATTCAAGCTATCGCAGAAGCAGAAGCCTTAGCTGATTTAGTGAGAGATAAATGGCAATTAGGTCGTGATCCTATTCCAAATATGACAGAGCTTTTAGAAGAAAAAGGATTAAAGGTTCTTATTAAAGAATTGCCATCCAAAGTTTCCGGATTTACCTGTCTTGTTAAAAGAGGTGTTAATCAGACTGAATTGCCTGTTGTTGTCGTTAATCGTCAATTCTCTCTCGAACGACGGAGAATGACTTTAGCGCATGAGCTTGCACACCGCATTATTGATCCATCTGCGTTAAGCGAAAAAGAAGAAGAAAAAGCAGCAAATCACTTTGCCGGTGCCTTTCTTATGCCGCGCGAGCATTTAGAGCAGGAGGTTGGTAAACATCGAAATCGCTTGGGATATAAAGAAATTATGGATCTAAAGCGCTTGTATCGAGTCAGTGGTGCAGCATTATTGGTTCGACTTAGAGACATAGGCATCATCAGCGATGCTCTTTTAATTTATTCCTTCCAAACCATTGCCAAGAATTGGCGAACTGAAGAGCCTGAGCCATTAGAAAATATAGAGTGTCGTGGTGAAAGAGAAAAGCCAAGACGATTCGAGAGAATTTGTTATCGTGCATTAGCTGAAGGATTCATTTCATTGGCTAAAGCTGCAGAATTGCTTCGCTGTCCACTTCAAGATGTAGAAGCAGGACTTAAGGGACCGCAATAATTGCATGCAAATTATCATAAGCGATACGAGTTGCTTGATTGATTTAAGAAAATCCTCGCTGTTAAAGGCTTTTCTTAAGTTGCCTTACGAGATTGTTATACCAAATACTCTTTTTGAAGAAGAGCTATTGAAATTCAGTGAACAGGAGAAAAGTTCGCTTTTGGATGATGGTCTTAAAGTACTTGATTTGCCTGGCGCCGGTGTTCGTCGGGCAATAAAAATAGAATCTGATTTTCCGGCTCTATCCATTCATGATTGTTTTGCATTTGCTCTTGCCGAAAGCATACAGGATAGTATTTTGCTAACAGGTGATGGTTTACTTAGGACGGTAGCTAGCAAACATCAAATTGAAGTTCATGGAGTATTATGGGCAATCGATGAAATACACAAAGCGGAAACAGCAAAAGTCAGCGAATTACTAGATGCGTTGGAGTTATTTGAAAGTGATCCAACGATATTTCGTTTGCCAAATCGTGATTTAAAAGCCTTTATCCGCCGTTACACTCCGTTAGTTACAAACAAATAAAAACTTGAGTTCATCCTTGTTAGGTGATGTTTCTCAACTTAACGAGACTACATTAAAAAAAACAGCAGACAGTTTTGAAACACCGTTTTTTGATACCTTGAGACACTACTTAAAACAGACTAACAAAGGCGCTGGCATTGTTCAAAGTATGCGCGCTGAACTCACTTAATGACTCAATCAAAAATACGTTATTCTTTATGAGCCAATAACGCTTTTAAAGGATTTGAAGAAAACGAATCATCGCTACAGAACTATATTTACCTACAGTTTTCTTTATAACTTAATATCTAAATATAAGAAGTAATATTCCCCTGATAAAACTCTATTGCCCAATTATATTTATGTGATCCCGAATCATAATTATGAATAACTACACGTCCAGACATATTGTCTTGATACAGCTTTCCAAGCTTCAAAACAATCGACGCTTGAGCGCAAATAAACAAATGCACTTTATCTGCTTTCTTGGCTAAAACGGTAATTGTATGTGCTATTTCTTTAACAATTTCATCCTGTACGGGTTCAGTTGGAATTGCATCAAAACGATAACCACTAGCAAGTTTAACATTCAAAGTATGTGTATTAAACTCTATCGGTAATTCACTTTCTAGGATTTTATTTGTAAATGAAATAGAAAATGCTATTTCATTTTTTGAGTTAGCCTGAGCTATTGATAATGCCTCTTCACCTACAATTTGTGAGCAACTATATTTCAAAGATTCACTTGGTCCGAGGTCATCTAATAAATGCCACTTATCGCTAGATCGTTCATGTTCTAGTATCCTAATTGGCAAATGTCCACTTCTGAAAAGAGTTCCCATTAAGTATAAGAATGGAACTGATCCTAATGCAACTAAATATGCTTTTTCAACATCATTATGTTCTAAACGGTCACTTACCGTTTGAGCATTGAAAGAATATTTTTCAATTATTTCATCAACAGAATATGATGATATTTTTTTAAATTTAACCTCTTTGACTTTTTTTTGCTCATTACTAGGTAAAGCATAGATAGGTAAATTGTCATTGATATTATCGAATCCTGGCATGAAAAATAGGGCCACGTTTTTGATTTTAGCCTGTCTATCAAGTATTACATATCTTTTGATTAATAAAAACAATCCAATAGCAGTCAATAAAATACCAAAATATTGAATATATAATTCCCTGTCGCCAGTTGATACTGTAATTGTTTGTTCTTTACCAAAGATAGACACCAAAAGCTGTGGCAATCCAATAAGTGCTAATCCTGCACTTAAAATAATTGATCCAATTTTTGTTTGAGTATCACCCTTAACACGTTCCCATACTCTAATTAATTGATTAAGTATTTTGAAATTCATAATTTTTTATTTTTCCTTTGGGGAATAACGATACCGATTTAGTGCCAACGATAGCAAATACAAAGCTTGGAATATCTGAATTTCGGTAAATGCAATCACGCCAATCTTGCTCGTCTAAGTAAGATGGGAATGGATTTGGCTCAGGGTGTGTATGCCATGTCCCTAAATAAAACTGTTTCCCTTCGGTTACTTGAAAAGCAAAATCTACTGCCATTTGATGACCATCATCACGCAATGTAAAAGAATTACGGTATCTTCGATCATTTTTCATTGGTTCAGTGCATTGCTCGACAATAATTGTTTTGGTTTTAAGTTCAACGCCACCTATGAGAACGCCACAAGCTTCACGACTAAATATCGTTTTCTGTCGATATTTGTTCCATACTTGCCAAACATTATTATTTATTAAGATATTTATATTGTCAGATCCAAAAACATTATATTCATTATTCATAGCAAACAACACAGGCATCCCTTTGTAAGGGTATATATTTGAGATTACTATTAAAATGCCAATAACGATGAGTCAATGTTATACTCTCTTTTTTTGCCATATTAGGTTCACCTTTCCAAGATATGGAAACCCCATGCTTAATATCTTCTTGCATACATTTGATAGCTAACTTTGCCGCTATTGCTGATGTTTGCATAGAATCAATACCGGAATATGCGATAAATTCGGTTCCGCATCCCCCGATACTGCTCATAATACTTTGATTGCGTTGTATAAAATTTATGTTTGGATATAAATCTGGCTCATCAGATTCATTGTTAATATATGCGCAAGCCAAACAACCTCTTTTATCAGAAAATGTTGCAATTGCATGTCCTCCAATTCCAAATGGCTCATTCCATGTATAAATAACAGGTGGTTTAATGCCATATTCTCTAACAAATTCGTTGAATTTTCTCTCATGAGTTGGTGAGCCGATAGCAATTATTATTATGTCAAAATCGTTCCAAAATTCCACATCAGATATATCTAGGAGTTTTTTGCAAGAGGTATTAATTTTTAAAAAAGGATATTTATATTCGAGTTCACACTTTAATCCTTTATTTTTGTAATAAAAGAGGTACGTTGGCTCTAGTTTATGTCTATGAATGTTTTCTATTTTATAGATATCAGGATCTATAAGAGTTAATTTTCCAATCCCAGAACTTGCTAGCATATCTGATATATAGCCACCTAAACTTCCACAGCCTACTAAACAAACATTACGTTGATTTAGCTCAATTTCACCACCTCCACGAGGGATAAGTACATCTTTAGAAACAACATCTATTTTAATAGCATCTAACGCCCAGCCTTTAATCGTATGAGATGCGAGCGGCAGGTTTTCTTTCTGAGTATTAGAGCAATGAATACCAAACCAAACAGTGTCCGTATCAACTGTAGCGTGGCATACAATGAAAAGTTCTTTGGCTTTACAATGCCTGGAATACTCGGCGAGGATATGTTGAAAAGTATCAGATAAAACAGATAATTGTTTTTCCCACCAACTTTTTATACTTTCATCTGGTGCAGGTGGGGGAATCAAAGAAGAAATAGGTATTAACACTCCTTTTCCTTTATTGATTCTTTTATTACTTCTGCTATTTTTCACTAAAAAATGATTATGATTGCAGCCGCCAAGATTAACAGCTATTGCATAATTTTTAGTATTTATTGGTGTTTTGTCTTTGTTGACAGAAGACCGGATTGTTAGCTCTGTAATGTTATTTGTAGGTTCAACTAAACATATAACGTTCTTATCATTATTAATATGGAAACGCCAAACGCCTGCAAATTCCCTTATAAGTTCATTATGATTATATGATTGATCATTAAGGGACTTATCGAGTATTTCAATGACTTTTTCCAATGAAGCGAGAAAGACAATTTCAGGGTTGTGAATATCAGCACTAAAGCTTTCCTTACCATAACAGATATCGGCATAACCATTATCTCCCCATGCCACATGAGCAAGAGACCCATATTTAAGCCTATCTACAAGATTAAACGTTGGCAAAGAACATGGAAAATCACCCGGTAATACGGCACGAATTTCAACTGTATATTCCCCTAATTGGTGTTTTGTAAAAATTCCATTTTCTTCAATATTTACTGAGTTGATTATCCCTCGTTCATTCAAACAACCTATGATTGCTTGAATATTATGCACCATTCGATACACCAACTAAACCAGCGGTTTTTGATGTTGTTCTTGAATTATTTTTATTACTATTGTCAGGCACAGGAAAATCATAGCCAAATTGTTTCTGCAATAACTCGCATTGCTCTTTTAAATCCTGCTTGCTATCGACGGTATGAAGAGTATCTAACAGCTTTTGGAGTCTGTTTTTCAATGTAGTACCTACATCATTTCCCTTATCATTAAAAATATCTCTTTTAGGTTTAACAGGGAGGTTAACAATAATTTTAAATTTACCTTCAGCCGTACCTATAAAATAATTTTTTATATTTAACATTGTATCAAGGGTATCTTTTAAAGCTGAATGGTCATCAGGTTTTCCTGAATCATCTACATTTGGTTTAAACGACTCTTTGAACATCACGGTCAAGGAAATGGAATAAACTTTCTTTCGCTCAGTTTCTGATTTGTATTGAAAATCACGCCAACGCTTTATATATCTAACTAATCGATAAGTAATGGATCATAAGTCTTTTAACAATTTTTAAGCGAATTTTATGGTGTATGACTTGCCGATATTCGCCAATATTTCGAACAAGCATTTTTTCAAATCTTGAAATGATTGATAAGACGAAAAAGGCATCCATTCATACTTTATTTT
>CAIVGC010000081.1 GCA_903905335.1 uncultured Methylococcaceae bacterium | reverse complement strand
GCTCATGCCGGCTAATGGAACGTCTATGACTGCTAATGGAAGGGCTACGAGCTTGTTTCTTAATGTATTACACGGCCATGGACGTTTTTTATACAGGCTTGATAGCTCTATGAACAGTCATGCACTCGTTGAGGACAAGCATGAGACTTCCATTAGGGGCCGTAGACGGTTTTAAAGTCGACTGAAACCGTTCCAAAAGCCTAAGCGACCCGTTCTAAATAGCCATTAAGGTATGCTAAACCTTAGTAGACCGACTAACTAAGGCTAAAAAGCACAGCGTAGTCACCGGCATTTTTATACGCGTTTATTAACTATATTAATGGCTTAATTTCAGCAACGCCCTTATCTTCTAGACCTAATGCCTTTAACTCGCTGACAATCGCATCCAGAAAGTTATTGTCACCGTCAATTAATTTGTGAGCGCTAAAATAAAGCATCGCATTAAAGCCACGGGTATCACCCGAAAGCCTGAAATCAGTACGGACTCCAATGACAGGGATGCCGTGGCCTACAGCATAGCCACACTCAAAGCAAGTTCCACTATCTGCATCGGCGCCATCTAAAATTGCAACGACACTACGTGAAGATTGCAATCCGGATAGACAAGTCTGATAAATCGCCTCTAAGGGTTTCTGTGCGCATTCCATTTGCGGCAGAAATACTTGATAACCCTGACCTTATTTCAGCTCTATGTGATTTATAGTGGGTAAATAAAAATAAGACCCATAAATACACACACTAAGTACCTGAAAAACCGCCACACGTCATCCCGGCATGGACTGCAAAGGATCCAGAGCACATGGATGTAAGTATCGAATGTTAGAGTCCTTATCATGAAACTTATAGTGTTGCGACATCAACCATCCATGGTAACTGGTTTCCGGCAGTCCATGCCGGAATGACGGCTTACCCACTACGATTCACATAGAACCCAAATTAATTGGTTATTTTTTTACAAGCTGCTTTATACTTTAATCTTATAAACAAAACGTGATATTGAGAATTTGATGATATTCAAAGTTGAAGGTGACATTCTATTAAGCAAGGCGAACGCAATTGTACATGGGGTTGAAAAAAACGACCCTATGAATAAATGCTTAGCACTTGAATTGAACAATAAATATCCCACCATGCGCACAGACTTTCATCGCTGGTGCCATCAACACAATACTAAGCCGGGGGAAGCTTGGCTTTGGACTGGGCCGAATAATACACATATTGTGCATTTAATCACTCAGGAAAGCTTAGAAATTAATGATCATTTGCATGGCAAAGCGACCTTAAATAATATTCGACACGCCTTAACTGCGTTAGAGAAAATCATAATCACTGAAAAGTTTACGTCAATCGCGTTGCCACGCATAGCCACAGGCGTAGGTGATTTAGAATGGGATGATGTATGGCCTTTAATTGAAAATAGTCTAGGTAAGCTTGCTATACCGGTTTATGTATACGTCACATATATTGCTGGAAAAGTGGCTGACGAGCCTGTCGTTTAAACATAAGTTATTTTATGCCTTAATTTAGTTCACCCGAATTCAAGAATTCAAATAATCTGTCTGGATAACTTTTCTTTGTCGGGATAGCTACTATTAGCCATGTAGGCCATTGAATGAATTTTAAGCCTGAATATACTGACAGTGATTACTTGAGCTAACCGCTATTATATAAGCTATGGGGTTGCCTCTATTAATCATGGCGGTCGAACTGAAAGAGGTTTCCACAATGTTATGGCTATGTTTAGTGTGTATTGCAAGGCATTAAAATTTTGATATAAATTGAGGCTAGCAACTTAAGGCGTGACAGGTACTAGACTTAACCCTTTGCCCTTCGCTTTTCGTCCTTTGTCTGTGCTTAGAAGAGCCCTGTTTAAAAGTGAATGATTAAGCTTAGTGCCCCGTCTTAAATTGGTAGCCTAAATTGATAACCAGTTGAGGTATTTTCTTAGGAAATTTAGGCGCTTTTATCATGGCTAAAGTGTGAGCCTAGGCATTCGTAATAATGACATAAGTGATCAGCAGAGACGCATAGGTAAGTTATGAGGAAAAAACCTAAAGAATTGGACGAAATAGAAGCGATCACCTTAGAGCATTACAATCAAAATGCTGAAGCGTTTTGGCATGGTACAAAAGACCATGATGTAGCTCAAAACTATGAAGCGTTTTTATCGCCGTTTCCAAAAAACAAGAAACTGGATATTTTAGATCTAGGATGCGGGCCTGGAAGAGATGTGCACTATTTTAAATCATTGGGACATAGGCCCGTTGGTCTCGATGGCAGTGCTATTTTTTGTACTATGGCTAGTAGCTACACCGGCTGTCAGATCCTTTGTCAAAAGTTTCTAAGCCTGCAATTATCCAAGCAGGCATATGATGGCATCTTTGCCAATGCCTCACTGTTTCATGTTCCTAGCCAAGAACTACCTCGCGTCCTTGCAGAACTGTATGTTGCATTAAGACCAGGGGGTATTTTATTTTTATCCAATCCTCGCGGTAATCAAGAAGGCTGGTCAGGGCAACGATATGGTCATTATATGCAATTTGATTTCAGCAACCTGTTTATGGAGACCGCAGGATATAAAGTGATCGATCATTATTACCGACCGGCTGGAAAACCTATTCATGAGCAACCTTGGTTGGCAATCGTAGCAATGAAACCCTTTGACGCTATATAAATTAGGGTTAGAAATATCTACTCGGCCGCACTTGCTGTAATTTACTTTAACAGAAGCAAGGCAAACATCCGACATTGGATATAACATAAAATATTACCTGATTAGCAAACTGCTTCAGCTAATTTAAAATAAACGTCGTTACAACATGGAT
>CAIVGC010000080.1 GCA_903905335.1 uncultured Methylococcaceae bacterium | reverse complement strand
CTTATAGTGATACGACCTATTGCCATCCATGGCAACTGGTTTCCGGCAGTCCATGCCGGAATGACGGCTTACCCACTATGATTCACTTAGAGTCATATTTAGGAAAGATATCTAATAAAGTCGAATATAGCGGCAGGTCGCGATCGGTCTCTACGCAATTACTCTAGGTTTTTTATCATGTAATATCAGCTAAATTGCCTTTGGTTTCTAACCAATGTTTACGGTCAGGTGAACGTTTTTTGGCTAATAATAAATCTAGTTGTGCGCTAGTATCATCATTTTCTTCAATAGTTAATTGCACTAATCTACGCGTGTCAGGGTTCATAGTGGTTTCGCGTAATTGACTGGGATTCATTTCACCCAAGCCTTTAAAGCGTTGCACATTGATTTGGCCTTTTAATTTTTCAGCTTTAATTCTATCTAAAACGCCTTGGCGTTCAGATTCATCAAGCGCATAAAATACACGTTTGCCTACATCAATACGATACAAAGGCGGCATGGCAACAAAGACATGGCCTTGTTTGACTAATTCATTAAAGTGTTGAAAAAATAGGGCACAAATCAAGGTGGCAATATGGTTACCATCAGAATCAGCATCCGCTAAGATACAGACTTTACCGTAACGCAAATGCTGTAAATCAGTAGAGCCAGGTTCTATGCCTAAGGCGACAGCAATATCATGTACTTCTTGTGATGCCATCACTTGGCTAGATTCTACTTCCCAAGTATTCAGGATCTTACCGCGCAGTGGCATAATCGCTTGAAAGTCGCGTTCACGCGCTTGTTTAGCTGAGCCGCCTGCTGAATCGCCTTCTACTAAGAATAATTCAGTTCTTGCGATATCTTGTGCCGAACAATCGGCTAGTTTTCCGGGTAAAGCAGGGCCTGAGGTCAGGCGTTTACGGATGATTTTTTTATTAGAGCGTAATCTTTTCTGGGCGCTAGAAATAATGATGTCGGCAATTTTTTCGCCTTCTGCGGGATTCTGATTCAACCACAGGCTAAAGGTATCTTTGGCTACACCAGAGACAAAAGCAACGCATTCTCTAGAACTGAGTCGTTCTTTAGTTTGGCCAGAAAACTGAGGGTCTTCTAGCTTCACTGATAATACAAAATGGCAGTTTTCCCAGACATCTTCAGGCGCTACTTTAACGCCGCGCGGTAGAATATTTCTGATGTCACAAAATTCCCGCATGGCTTCGGTGAGCCCTGCACGCATGCCATTAACATGAGTTCCGCCTTGAGCGGTAGGAACCAGGTTAACGTAACTTTCGTTAAGTATTTCAGGTGGATTTTCAAAGGCCCATACGATGCCCCATTCTACGGCTTCATGATTGGCGGCCATATTGCCCATAAAAGGCTGCTCTGGAAAAAATTCAATGTCACCTATGCGATCTAGTAAATATTCTTTAAGGCCATCTTGATAACACCAAATATAGCTTTCTTCGGTTTGATCAACGGTTAAGGATATTTTTAAGCCGGGACATAAAACGGCCTTGGCACGTAATACATGTTTGAGTTTGCCAACGGAAATTTTATTGGAATCGAAGTATTTTTCATTAGGCCAAAATTTAACCGAGGTTCCGGTATTGTTACGACCGACGGTTCCAGTTTCTGTGAGTTCAGTTTGCTTTTCACCATCGGCATAGTCCATACGATAAACTTTGCCGTTACGCTTAACTTCAATTTCTAATTTTGCTGATAAAGCATTAACAACCGAGACCCCAACGCCATGTAAGCCGCCGGAAAACTGATAGTTTTTATTAGAAAATTTACCGCCAGCATGTAGTTGAGTCAAGATGACTTCAACGCCGGGGATACCTTGTTCAGGGTGAATATCAACTGGCATGCCGCGACCATCATCGCTGACTAATACGGAGCCATCTTTATACAAGACTACTTCGATAGATTTTGCGTGGCCAGCCATGGCCTCATCGACACTATTATCCACCACTTCTTGGACTAGATGGTTCGGACGGGTAGTGTCGGTGTACATGCCTGGGCGTTTTCGTACGGGCTCTAAACCACTTAAAACTTCTATCGCCGCCGCATTATATTCGTTACTCATGAGTCTTAATTGCTCTTAAATCTTACTATCTATGAAGGTACTGCATTAAGGTTCCGCTTTTGCGGCTTATACAGATTTGTTTTTTAAAATGGTTTTAGCCTCATGCCAGAAAGCATCAAGTTCCATGAGTTCACAGTCGAGTAGTGCTCGTCCAGACGCCTCTACCTGTTCCTCGATATAGTGAAAGCGTTTAGAAAACTTCTTAGTGCTTTCTTTGAGTGCAATTTCAGGGTTGACGTTTAAATGGCGAGCTAGATTGACGGCAATGAGTAATAAATCGCCCACTTCTTCTTGTATGTGCGCTTGATCACCCGATTCCCAAGCTTCTTTGACTTCGTCTAATTCTTCTAACACTTTAGCAAAAACAGGAGGCAGATCAGGCCAGTCAAAACCATTTTGCGCGGCTCTATCTTGTATCTTTTCACATTCGATTAATGCAGGAAGGTTGCCTGCGACACCTGAGAGTACACTGGTTTTTACGGCTGTTTTGTTTTTCTCTTGACGTTCGTCAGCTTTGGCTTGTTCCCACGCTTGATGCCGTTCAGCATCGGTATTAAAAACTGCATCTGAAAATACATGTGGATGTCTTCGTACCAGTTTGTCACAGATACCGGCGGACACTTGTTCAAAATTAAACAAGCCTAGTTCGTCGGCAATTTGGGCATGAAAAACAACTTGCAATAGTAAATCACCCAACTCTGCTCG
>CAIVGC010000079.1 GCA_903905335.1 uncultured Methylococcaceae bacterium | reverse complement strand
GATAACATACCCAATACCGGAAACAATGGACTAAAGGGCGTAGTAAAGGGACGAGGCATAGACGGTTGTGTAATGCGTAAGACAACGACACCTAAGCAAACCAATACAAAAGCCGCTAAGGTGCCAATATTAACCAGTTCCGCTAAATCACCTAAAGGCATAAAACCTGCAATTAATGCAATAATCAATCCACAAAGCACGATGACACGGATTGGTGTTTGAGTATTTGAGTTTAATTTACTAAAAAAAGGTGATAATAATCCATCTCGTGACATGGCAAAGATAATACGTGTTAGTCCGTAATACAGAACTAACATAACGGTCGTAAGGCCTGCAATGACACCAGTCGATATCAGAGCCGATGCCCAGTTATAGCCTAATAGTGTTAATGCATGCGCAACCGGTGAAGAAACATTCAGCTCAGTGTAAGGTACGGCACCGGTTAATAATCCAGCAACGATGATATAAATAATGGTACAAAAAGCCAGTGAAGTCACAATGCCAAAAGGCAGGTCATGCTGAGGGTTTTTGGCTTCTTCAGCAGCAGTAGAGACAGCGTCAAAACCGACATAAGCAAAAAATACCAATGAAGCGCCTGCTAGTACACCGGTAGTTTTACCATCAGGTAAGGTTTGAAACCAACCAAAGGGCATAAAGGGATGCCAATTGTCTGGATGCACATTAAATACAGCAATGCCTATAAAGATACTAATGGTGATTAATTTTACTATGACCATGACATTATTGGCTTTGGCGCTATGTTTTACGCCCATGATTAAGACACCCATGAGTATTAAGATAATAGCAAAAGCGGGTAAGTTAATATAGCCACCCAATTTCGGAGCTTTGGTTAGTACCTCAGGCAAGCCAAAACCTATTGCAGTCAGCGCATTATTAAAATACCCCGACCAGCCATTGGCTACGGCTGCCACAGATATGCCATATTCCAATAGCAAATCCCAACCGATTATAAAAGCAATCAATTCACCAAAGGCTGCATAACTATAACCATACGCACTACCACAACCCCCTACAGAAGAGGCTAATTCTGCATAGGATAACGCTGCAAAGGCGCATGCTAAACCTGCAATAACAAATGACAGAATAACAGCTGGGCCTGATTGTGTGGCTGCGGCAATACCGGTTAAAACAAAAATTCCAGTGCCAATAATGGCACCTACACCAAGAAAAGCTAGATCCCAAGCGGATAAACAGCGTTTGAGACCTTTACTTTGTATGTCATGAGCGATGACTTGCTTAGTACGAAATATTTGCAGTGACATGATGGTTAACTTTTGAATTGTAAATGATAGTGCTTGCAGTTGATTATAGGTGTCTTTCTGGGATAAAGACATTAGCTATTTAAAATGTAATCACCTTACTAGACAGGTGTATTGTTTTGTTATGGCGTACAGTAGATAGAGATCATAGATAGTGTTGTTCAAAATAGTGTAAAACACGTGCTCGTGATAAAATGCCAGTATTTGAAAGTGGCCGCCTACTTATAAGTATGGAGAATGATTGCCACTGTTTAAATTCAAGTGTTGTTTTATTTCGTCGTTGAGAATTTATAGTAATGAAAATTAGTACCCTCTTAGTTAGTTCATGGTTGTTGATCATGGTTGTTGGCAATACTTATGCAACCACTTATTCCTTGCCACATTTTAAAGGCGACAGGGTGGTAGCGTCCTCTACTGGAGAGACGGTTACGATAACGGTTGAGCAAGATCAAACGCTACTGGATATTGCCAAACGTTTTAATCTAGGGCAAACCGAAATCGTAACAATAAACCCTGATCTTGATCGTTGGTTAATAAAAAAAGGGACGGTCGTACGATTACCTAATAGGCGTATATTGCCAGATTCACCCCATGAAGGTATTACCCTAAATGTCGCTGAATACCGTATGTATTATTACCCAGCAGATCAGCCTGGGACCGTAAGGTCTTATGCTCATGGCGTTGGAAGACAAGATTGGAAAACACCCTTAGGCAAGACCAGCATCATTAAGAAAGTAAAGGATCCTGCATGGCATCCACCAGAGTCGATTCGCCGTGAGCACGCAGCCAATGGTGATCCTTTGCCAGAAATAGTGCCGCCGGGTCCGCATAATCCATTAGGTGCTTATGCGCTGTATCTCAACTTACCGGGCGACTATCGTATTCATGGAACGGACATCGATAAAATCTTTGGTATAGGCATGCAAATTACTCATGGTTGTGTGCGTATGTATCCTGAAGACATTGATGCTTTATATCAGTCGGTTTCAGTAGGTACCTCTGTTTATATCGTTAAACAACCTGTTAAAGTAGGCTGGCTAAACAACGTACTTTATGTTGAAGCTCATCCTGATTTAGAGGGTGAAGAAAAGACCCAAGACGAGCGCTATGCGATTGCTTTATCTCTTATTAAGCAAGAGAATAATCATGAACTACCTGATTTTGATCAAGTGGTATTAAATAAAGTACTTAAAGATTTAGATGGTACACCAACACCTATTTACGAAAGATTGCCGCCTTTAGATGGTGAAGAGGTTGCTCCAGTCGCTAAAGCAGTACCTGTCGCTAAAGTCATCGCAGTTTCTAGTGCTTTAAGTAAAAAACCGGCTACCGCTAAAGCAACAAAAGAAAAATCTACAGAACTTGCTGTGAATACAAAAAAAACTAAATCAGCAGTATTACAAGTGGCTAATACTTCTATGAACATACCAGAAAAAGAGCCGGCTAAGTCCAATAAAAGTAATAAACCAGCGACTGAAGCAGTCAGTAATAGTCACTCTAAAGGTTCACCTGGCGGTTATTATCACGGAAATTAGTGTTAAATACCTATATATGCTGAAGTCGTTCGTTTGTTCAGCAGATATAGCTTGTTTTGTTTATGAAAACAATTTTGATGAAATAAATAATTAATGATTTGAAACGCATTTGTGACTCGGGCTATATTTCTATAGCGAGTCGTCGCTGTTTGTTAGGCTGGTAGAGTCTCTTATGTAAAGTCCGTCATCCGAAATCACAGGCTTAAGTGATAATTAAGTTATTGTTCTTAAAGTATTAAATAGGATTTTGTGGCAAGGGTTCATCATCCGATTGTAATGATAAAATACTTTTCCTTTAGTGTTTTCTATTAAAACTGCCTTTACTACAAATTGCTTGCCGTTTCTACATACATGGCCACATTTGCTAATATTAGTTCATCGCCACTTATTAAGGTGGTATCGGAACTCTGGCAAATAGAGCATAGCAAGCGACTAGCGACTACTTGAGATTGTGAGTTGCAGTTATGGCAAGACACTATCACCGGTGTGATATGAATAATTAACTCGGCTAGTTCTGCTACTGTCCCAGTTTTGAGTAGGCTGAAGGCGGTATCTAATAAGCTGGGTTCTATGCCCGATAATGCGCCTATATTAATGGTAATGCTTTCTATAGATCGAGCCTGATGTTGCGAGGCTATAGCGACGACTTGACTAAGCATGTCATCGCATAAAGACAATTCATGCACTGAATTCATCCTCATTTAGCATTTTGTCTAAAAGTTCCCAAGTTGATAGCGCCTCTGCTGCACTGATTTTTTGCAGAGCATAACCAACATGGATCAACAAATAATCACCTAGCATTATTTCATCGTCTTGTAACAGCAATAGACTTACATCACGCTCAATGCCTTTAGCGATGCAATGCGCATTGTCGCCATCTATGCGGGTAATTTGCATGGGAACAGCAAGGCACATGATTAAACAGCAGTAAACAGATATAAGCCAGCTATAGTAATAATCGCGCCGCTTAACCGTGATAGTAATTGTTGGCGATAGGTGATTTTTCCTAAAACAACGCCACTTAGATGTAATAAGGCGGTTGCTACTACAAAACCACTACCATAGAATAATGCCGAAGCGGCTTGCGGCATTTCTAAGCCATGCGCATAGCCATGAAAAACTGCGAACAGACCTACCAACAGCATACTTAAATTAACCGGCAAACGTATGGCCAGTGCCAATAGTAGCCCTAAGCAGATAACACTACCGGCAATCAACAATTCTGATGATGGTAAGTTAAAGCCGCAGGCACCAATGAAGGCGGCAACCATCATCATGCCTATAAAACTTAAGGGCAGGCGCCAAAGCATGCTGCCACCCATTTGTGCAGCCCAAATGCCTACGGCTATCATCGCTAGTATATGATCCAATCCCATAAATGGATGAGTCAAGCCGCTGATAAAGCCATAGCTTTCAATAGCTAAGCTATGCGCACCGGCCGTTGGAATATATGCCGACAAGGCTAACAGTACTGCAAATTTGTTTTTCATGATAATTACCTGTGTTTATTATGTTGCTTTTGATTATACCTTGAATGGTGGCATTTTCAGCAAATGAGAGAAACCAGCCACAAAAAATAATTAACGGATGTTATTATCTAGTCACTTCATTCACTTTTTAAACGAACTTTTTAATGAATCTAGGTAACACACTACACGATACTCATATTAGCCTTGCGCATGGTAATGGCGGGCGATTGATGCGCGAGTTAATCGAGCAGCTTTTTGCCAAACATTTAAAAAATGATTTGTTGGATACAGGGACTGATGCTGCGGTTCTGCCTTTAGACTTAACGTCGGGCGAATTGGTTATTAGCACCGATGGCTTTACCGTTGAGCCTTTGGAGTTTCCGGGTGGTGATATAGGTAGTTTGGCGATACACGGTACAGTCAATGATTTAGCCGTATCAGGTGCAACACCGCTGTACTTAACTTTAAATGCGTTTATCGAAGAGGGTTTGGAAATCGCCTTACTGGATAGAGTTGTGAAAAGTATGGCAAAGACCTGCGCTGAATGTGGGGTAAAAATCGTAGCTGGTGATACCAAAGTATTACGACGCGGGCAGGGCGGTGGTATTTATTTTGCTACCACGGGTGTCGGCGTTCGTAAGGCAAACTTAGCACTAGGCTTGGGGACTATAAGACTTGGTGATGCGTTATTAATTAGCGGTACCGCAGGCGATCATGGTACGGCTATCATGCTGGCGCGTGAACAATTTGGCTTAAGCGGCAGCTTGCTGTCAGATGCCGCCAGTGTGTTGCCCATTACTCAAGCTTTATTGGCAACGCCAGGCTTACGTTTTATGCGTGATCCTACTCGTGGCGGTATCGCGACTATTGCCCATGAAATAGCTCAGGCCACGTCTCATAGTATCCGTTTTTATGAAAATAAAATCCCGGTTAACGAACAGGTGAAGATGGTGGCTGAAATGCTAGGTTATGATCCTTTATATATGGCCTGCGAAGGGCGAGTATTGGCTGTTATTGATCCGGCTTATGCCGAAATAGCCGTACAAAAACTACATGATCTAGGTTATCAAGAGGCGGCTATCATCGGTCATGTAGAAGCCGGCAACGCTTATGTGTTCATTGAAACAGAGCTAGGTGGCGAGCGCATATTGCAAGAACTAGAAGATGATCCTTTGCCACGTATTTGCTAGTTCCCAATCTCTAGCTTGTAGTCCCCATGCTCTTATCGTTATAAACAAATGTTAAGTAAACCGTCATCCCAGCAGGGAGAGCGTAGCGAGGGATCTAAGAACCATGGATGGCAATAAGTCGCATCACTATAAGTTTCATGATGAACACTCTACTATTCGATACTTACATCCATGTACTCTGGATCCTGCAGTCCCTGCCGGGATGACGAATTGGATGTTTTTCATGTACTTATAATATTTGTATTGAGCGGTCTTTATTTAAACACTCGAATCAAATATATGTGGATATCTATGAGTAGCAGAGCTTGTGATCGAGCTTATTACACTTATTCACTATCACCAATCGGTGCGGCAAAAGCATCCTTTATCAAAGTATGAGTATTGCTCCCAGTCAATGCCTGTAAAAATTCCACTAAGTCTTCTTGTTCTTGGCTATCTAAATGCAGCGGCTTTATTAAGGGATCAAGATTTTCATTGCTGATTCCGCCTTGATTATAAAAAGCCACCACATCTTGTAATTGCGCTAATGAGCCATTGTGCATATAGGGCGCAGTTAAGCTGATATTGCGTAAGCTAGGGGTTTTATAGGCCCAGCGATGTGCGGGATTTTGAGTGATTTCATATTGCCCTAAATCATTGGCTTTGGTTTCGGCAACAGCTTGGGTGGCGGCTGTCGATACTATGGTAAAAACCCCCGGTGCAAGTTGTAT
>CAIVGC010000078.1 GCA_903905335.1 uncultured Methylococcaceae bacterium | reverse complement strand
CTAGTTTTCATGTTGTTCCCTAAAAAAGACTATATTTTTATGTATTATATAGGATTTTATAATTTATGCTGAGTGCTTTGACTAGAAGTCTATCCGAGAATAAAAGCCGTATCTAGGCAAGGTATTTTGGTCATTTCATATAAATAGTTTGACTCTATGTGAATCGTAGTGGGTAAACTGTCATTCTGGCATGGACTGCCGGAAACCAGTTGCCATGGATGGTGAAACCCCATCACTATAAGTTTCCACTCTAACTACGACAGGTACATCCTTGTATTCTGTATCTAGGCAATCCCTGCTGGGATGATATTGTTGCTGAAGCAGCTTTATAATCAGAAAAGTAGATCATAGCAATCTTAGAAAATATGGGTAAAATCTCCAGCTTACTTTTCCGTAATTACTTACGATTCTGCTGATTGCGACTAATAATACCCGCTTCGGTTTGAATATTGATAATTTGATTATTAGTTAATTGCTTCGCCAATAGATCTCGAGAGGACGCAGCCCCTTCTAAACCCTGAGCTGCAGCCAAATTAAACCATAAATAAGCCCGTTCATTATCGCTTTTAATAGAAATACCTAACTGATACATTTCACCTAAGGCAAATTGAGCCTCTGCACAACCATTATGCGCAGATTTTTCCAGCCAATAAAATGCCATCTTATAATCTTGAACTACACCTAAACCTTTGAGCAAAGCATAGCCATAACGATATTGAGCTTCAACTTGGCCTTGTTCAGCTGCCTTTTCAAACCATTGAGCAGCCTGCTTGTCATCCTTAGTATTCCAAGGACTTAAAGCGTATCGTAAGCCCATTTTTAATTGCGCTTCTGCATCACCTTGCTCAGCCAAATTATTAATAACATCTTCAATAGAACTATTTACTGGATTATTGTCATGGCCTTGGCGCTTAATCTCTATACTTAGAACCATGACACTAAAAATCAACACCAACACAAAACTGACCACAAAAAACAAACGCCACCAACTTATTAACCAAAAACTAAAATGACAAACACTACATCGATAAGGGTTATAAAATAAACGCCTTAATAAATGCCTGCTAGTTTGTCTCGACAACCTAAGTTCAGTGGCCTTACATTTAGGGCAAACATTGGCCTTAGTTTGATAATCATCACCAATGTTTGTAAATAACCTGTTATCGTTTCTATGTGATTTTCGCATATAAGCTCTTGATGCAAGAGCGATCCGTAAGATCGCTCTCTTCTTCTACTGCAGCAATAATAATACGTTCTTGCTTGTAAACCCTCCCGATGGTCATACAAGCGCCTGATTTACATGGCAGCTAAGACGGCAGCTACCGTGTCACCCATAGCTGCCGGTGTTGGGCAAATAATAACACCTAAGTCTTTTAACAAGGCCACTTTTTCAGCAGCACTTTCGCCTGCAGAGGAAATAATAGCGCCAGCATGGCCCATACGACGACCTTCTGGAGCTGTTAAACCTGCAATATAAGCAATAACGGGTTTAGTCATGTGCTCTTTGGCAAATAAGCCTGCCTCAACTTCTTGAGGACCACCAATTTCACCAATCATCAAGATGATTTTGGTTTCAGGATCTTGTTCAAACTTCTCAAGAATGTCTCGGTGTGAACTACCGTTAATAGGATCACCACCAATACCCACTGAAGTAGAAACACCGATACCTAAACGCTTCATTTGATCCGCCGCTTCATAGCCCAAGGTGCCTGAACGCCCAACAATACCAACATTACCCGGTAAATAGATATGTCCAGGCATAATGCCTAACATAGCTCGTCCAGGACTAATGGTGCCTGCACAATTAGGACCGGTCAATATCATACGTTGATCTTTAGGGAACCTACGCAAGAAATTCTTAACCGTCATCATATCTTGGGTAGGAATACCATCAGTAATCGCTACACAATATTTAATACCGGCATCAGCGGCTTCCATAATGGAATCTGCGGCAAAGGCGGGCGGCACGAAGATAATGCTCGCTTCGGCTCCTGCTTGCTGAACTGCTTCTTTAGCCGTGTTAAAAACTGGTAAACCCAAATGAGTTTGGCCACCTTTACCTGGCGTAATACCACCGACTACATTAGAGCCGTAGTTAATCATATCTTGCGCGTGGAAGGTACCAATTTTTCCAGTAAAACCTTGAACAACAATACGGGTTGTTTCGTTAATAAAAATAGCCATTTATATCTCCAAAGCAGCTTCTTTTGCGACGACTTCATTGCGTGCCTGCACTGCTTTTTCAGCGGCTTCAGCTAAGGTATCTGCAGTAATAATCGGCAAGCCACTTTCTGCAATAATGCGACGACCTTCCTCTACGTTAGTGCCTGACAACCGTACAATTAACGGCACTTTCATATCAATTTTTCTAACCGCCTGTACCACACCTTCTGCAATCCAATCGCAGCGGTTAATACCTGCAAAAATATTAACTAACATGGCTTTAACACCCTTGTCTGCCAATACTAAACGGAAAGCTTTTTCAGTGCGTTCAGCTGAAGCGCCACCACCGACATCCAAGAAATTAGCAGGCTCACCACCGGCTAGTTTAATCATATCCATGGTCGCCATGGCCAAACCTGCGCCGTTAATCATACAGCCGATATCACCATCCAAACCTACATAGCTTAAACCACGATCTGCAGCAGCCATTTCACGAGGGTCTTCTTGGGTTTTATCACGTAGTTCTGAAATCTTTAGCTGTCTAAATAAGGCATTATCATCAATGCCCATTTTCGCATCTAAAGCAACCAATTCACCGTTAGCTGTTATTACTAAAGGATTGATTTCTAACATGCTGACATCAAGATCACGCAATGCTCTATAACAACCTTTGATGGTTTTTACCGCATGACTTAATATTTCAGCATCTAAACCTAAGGCAAAAGCCATTTCTCTTGCTTGATAATCTTGCAAGCCAACCGCAGGCTCTATATAAATTTTAGTAATGGCTTCTGGATTATTAAGCGCTAACTCTTCAATTTCCATACCGCCTTGCGCAGAACCTACCATGACGATACGTTCAGAACTACGATCGACTAACAAACAAAAATATAATTCTTTAGCGATATCAGTACCTGCTTCAACATAAAGTCTTGAACAGACTTTACCCGCAGGACCAGTTTGATGAGTCACCAAACGTTTACCTAATAATTCACTTGCCGCCGCTTGCACTTCATCATGAGTTTTACAGATTTTTATGCCACCTGCTTTACCTCGCGCACCTGAATGAATTTGAGCTTTAACAGCCCAAACATGGCCGCCGATTTCTCTGGCACGTTGCACAGCATCTTCTGGACTGTAAGCCAAACCACCTTCAGCGATTTTGACTCCATAACCACTTAAAATATCTTTCGCTTGATACTCATGAATATCCACAGCAACTCCTTTAATGTCAATGGCAAAAGGCAAAAGGCGCAAGGCGATGTTTTTGCCTTTTGCCTTTTGCCCTTCGCTTTATTTAATTTTTGCAACAATCGTTACTGAAAAAAGCCGCAAGGCGATGGTTCTCGCCTTTAGCCTTTTACCTTTAGCCTTTTACCTTTAGCCTTTTACCTTTAACCTTTAGCCTTTAGCCTTGTACCTTGTACCTTTAACCTTTCGCCTTATTTAGTTTTTGCAGCAATCGCTTCGGCTGCTCTAACCACATTGCTGGCCATTTTTTCTGATGCCGCATCAATCAATCGACCATCTAAAGCCGCTGCGCCTTTACCTTGAGCCGCAGCTTCTTGCAACGCCACTAAAATACGCTTAGCTTTTTCAACTTCAGCGGCAGGTGGAGTGAACACCTCATTGGCTAATTCAACTTGTGAGGGATGTATCGCCCATTTACCTTCACAGCCTAAAGCAGCCGCACGTTTTGCCGCCAATTTAAAGCCTTCAGGGTCTTTAAAGTCACCAAAGGGGCCATCAATAGGACGTAAACCATAAGCACGACAAGCAACCGTCATACGACTAATCGCCGCATGCCATTGATCACCGGGATAATCAGGATTTAAACCACCGATATTCGTGGTACGAGCACGATTACTAGCCGCATAATCTGCAACACCAAAATGCATGGCTTCAAGACGACCTAAAGTGCCATTACGAGCAATATCTTCAACATTAGCCATTCCTAATGCTGTTTCAATAAGCGCTTCGATACCGATCTTGTTTTTCAAGCCTTGCTGCATTTCCAATTGGTTAAGCATCGCCTCAACCATATAGACATCAGCATAAACACCGACTTTAGGAATCAAAATAGTATCTAGTTTTGCACCGCACTGCTCTACTAAATCTACGACATCACGCACCATATATTGTGTATCTAGCCCATTAATACGCACAGAAATGGTCACACCATGACCTTTCCAATCCATATCATTAATGGCTTCAATAATATTTTTACGCGCGCGTAGTTTGTCATCAGGAGCAACCGCATCTTCTAAATCTAGAAAAATAAAATCCGCGCCACTCTTCATAGCTTTTTCAAACATCTCAGGATTTGATCCTGGAACCGCTAATTCGCAGCGTTGAACGCGCTGAACTGACGCTGTATATAAAGTATGACTCATGTGTACATTCCTAATGTCAATAAACTAAAATTGTTGTTTGTTATTCGGCTAAAGGCTATATAGCGCAACCCATACAAGAGAGTGGATCTCTACTCGATATCTTGTACTTTAAAATATTAGCCTTAACCACTAAGCCAAATTGATCTAAGCCAGAAACAAATAAATCGCCCATTCTACTTTTAGCTCCAATAAAGTCAATTTTTAACGCTATGTATCTATACAATAACGCAATCAAATCTTGCCGATTACTGATGGCTATGTCATGATTATCCGCTATTTTAGGTCTGGCGCTAATCACCCTAAAAATTTAAATTTACACAACTCCACTACCTATTAAGAGGCAATCCCATGGCTGGTCGTAACCACCTATATATCCCAGGCCCTACCAACGTACCGAATGAAATTCTGAATGCGATGCATATCACCATGGAAGATCATCGCTCACCGGCTTTTCCTAAGCTATTGACGCCTCTGTTAGAAGATTTAAAGAAAATATTTAAAACAGAGACAGGACAAGCTTTTGTATTTCCCGCAACTGGCACCGCTGGTTGGGAAGTTGCCTTAACCAACACCTTAAATCCAGGCGATAAAGTATTAATCTATCGTTTTGGTCAGTTTAGCCACTTATGGGCTGAAATGGCTAAACGCCTTGGCTTTGATGTTGAAATTCATCAAGAAACTTGGGGCAAAGGCATTCCCCTAGATAAGCTTGAAGCTCGCCTTAAAGAAGACAGTGCACACCAAATCAAAGCTGTACTCGCGACTCATAACGAAACTGCAACCGGTGTAACCAGTGACATTAGCGGCGTTCGTAAAGCCATGAATGCCGCTAACCACCCTGCGCTATTATTTGTTGATGGTGTAAGTTCCATAGCCAGCTTGGATTTTCGCATGGACGAATGGGCCGTTGATGGCGCTATCAGTGGCTCACAAAAAGGCTTTATGATGCCAGCGGGCGGTGCCTTCTTAGCTTTTAGCCAAAAAGCCCTAGCCGCCACTGAAGCATGTACTTATCCACGTTGCTTTTTGGATTTAAGAGATCAGATGACCGCTAATAAAGACGGTTACACACCTTATACTCCGGCATTACCAATTTTATACGGCTTGCGTAAAGCAATAGATATGCTGTTAGAAGAAGGCTTAGACAATGTTTTTGCTCGTCACTATCGCTTAGCTGAAGGTACGCGTAAAGCAATTGCCGCTTGGGGCTTAAGCATTTGTGCGCAACCTGGTTTTGAATCAAACACCGTAACAGCCATTATTGTTCCTGAAGACAAAGATGCGCGCACCGTTATTAGCACTGCCTTTAATAAATACAATATCTCTTTAGGCGGCGGTCTTGCTGAGTTAGCAGGTAAAGCGTTCCGTATTGGTCATGTCGGTGACATGAATGACGTTTCTATGTTAGGCGCTATTGCCGGCGTAGAAATGGCTTTACTAGACTGTGGCTTTGATATTAAACCCGGCAGCGGTGTGGCCGCTGCCATAGAATATTATCGCGCAACGGCATAATACTTTTGAGTTTTTCAATACGATAGTCTAAGCTACAGTCTCAGCGTTTAGTAATGACATAAGCAAGTGTTAAATATTTAACACTTGCTTTACTAGTCACAACGACAAAAACTCTAATGGCGGGATTTTCATGGTAGGTCAACAGTCTCCAAAAGCAACTGAATTAATTAACGAAATCAATACGTATTTCTCTAAATATCGCAAACCCAACGATTGGCAAATTAAACTATTAAAAAAGAAAGCCGATAGTTTAAAAGGTAAAATAGCCGATAGCCTTTACTATGGCTTACTCGGAAACATTTCTGCTTTAGAAGATGATATTCCGGCACTAAAACAACATTTTCAAACAGCTATCAAGCTAAGTTCTGCAAGTAGTCAGCCGCAATACCAATACCTAGTAGCCTTAAAAAACAGAGGACGTTGCTCTGAAGAATTAATCCTTTGCAAAGACATGCTGACGCAGTTCCCTGACCATTCAGAAGAAATATTCTCATGGTTGGCTGAATCTGCATTTATGTCCTGTAGAATGAATGAGGCTCAACAATATTTAGAGCAAATAAAAAATAAAGATGAAAGTAACTCCCTATACCATCATATTACAGAGAGCCAATTAATTTTTAAAACGGCAGGATTAAGCGATGAAGTAGCCTCGCATTTATACAACTTAGCATACGACCTATTACAAAAATTCGGTATTTATTTTTCTAACACAGGAATAATAGTTACGACTAGAGGTTATGTACATTGTCAACTTTACGTTGATCTACCGATTGGAGATATGTACGATCTTAACTACCAATTAGCGGCAGAATTAGTTCATAACACCGAAAACACCTACAGCAACATCATCCTGTTTGAGTTTAATTCAATTGATGTTTTTGAAGAGAGGGCTGCCTCATGAGCGTATCACACAGAGATTTCTACAACTCCGCCGAAGTTTTATTAAGTAATCCAGACAGTACAGAAATGGATTTCAGAAATGTAATCAGCCGCTCTTATTTCGCTGTATTTCAGTTAAGCCGAGAAATCGCCTCTAAACTACCTCTGCTTATAGATCCAGTAGAGTATCAAAAACTTGATATACACGACAAAGTCATTATAAGATTTGAAAAAAACCCCGACAAACGTATTCAATCAGTAAGCTATCTCATCAAGCAAATCAAAGCCCTAGGTATGAGCGCGGACTATGACACCAATCTGGATATTAAACGCATAGAAACGACTCAGCACTTTTATGCCGTGCAAAGATTACTTAGCTCGCTCGAGGGCTTACTTGCAGCACTTAACTCTTTGGAGAATACCCCATGAATAAACCTAACGTCGTCGTCACCCGAAAGTGGCCCGCTGAAGTCGAAGCTCAATTAAAAGAACACTATAATGTTCAACTAAACGAATCCGACATCCCGATGACCGCAGATGAACTCAAGTTCGCCCTTCAAACAGCAGATGCTTTATTGCCGACAGTGACAGACGTACTCAACGCAGACATACTCGGAGTGGCAAATAAACGCGCCAAAATCATCGGTAATTTTGGTGTAGGCTATAACAATATCGACATCAATGCCGCCAAAGCACAAGGATTGATAGTTACCAACACACCACATGTACTAACCGACTGTACCGCTGACATTGCTATGTTGTTGCTACTAATGTCCGCACGCAGGGCTCCAGAAGGAGAACGCTTAATTCGTAATCAGCAATGGAAGGGCTGGAACCCTACCCAATTACTCGGGCAAAAAGTCACTGGTAAAACCTTAGGTCTTATTGGTTTTGGTCGTATAGCCCAAGCCATGGCTAAAAAAGCCCATCATGGTTTCGGCATGAAAATACTCTGCTATGCACCATCACAACCTGACCCAGCCATCATGGCTGATTTACAAGCTACTCGGTGCGCAACGGTTGAAGAACTACTGTCTGAGGCCAACTTCGTATCCTTACATTGCCCAGGTGGCGAAGCCACTAAACATCTAATCAACGAACAACGCTTAAAATTGATGCGGCCTAGTGCACACTTAATTAATACTGCACGCGGCGATGTCGTAGACAGCAAAGCCTTAATCAAAGCCTTAAAAGAAAATTGGATTGCCGGTGCTGGTTTAGATGTGTTTGAAGGAGAACCCGCTATAGACCCTGAATTTTTAGATTTAAACAACGTCGCCTTACTGCCTCACTTAGGTAGTGGTAGTGAGGAGACTCGTATTGCGATGGGTAATCGAGTGTTAGCTAATATTGCTGCTTTTTTTGCAGGTCATGAGCCTGACGATCGAGTCGTTTAGCCACCAGCACTTGCGGGTTATTTTGACATAATTACTACAGCAACTTTGCTTACAGTAACGCCCATAAACTTGCGTTACTGTGAAACTCTCTACATCCATTTCAGACTATGACTGCATTCTATTCCGTGGGGTCTACCGAGTGTTGTTCTGCAAGCACTGTATTATCTATGCCATTAATCTTTAAAATAAAAATGCACTCCCATAAATACCCCCAAATAATCAAAGCACCCTAAGCTATTAATAAATGTTCGTGTAATTCAGCCGCAAACCTCAACCACAAAAAAAAGCCAGTATTATCCAGCCTCATTGTTACATTATCACATCGTTACTAAAGCCTAAACACTACACGCAAACTCCCCATCATTCATTGCGGTCACATGGGAGGCATAGGCATCTACACAAGTTACATGAAAAAATTCTGTGCCGTTTCACGCAAAGCGGCAAGCTCCTCAGGTGGATAGCAATCCAGCACCTCCTGCATGGAAAGAAACACCCATAAGCCAGCTAATAACGCGGGATTAGTAAACGACTTCCCCCAT
>CAIVGC010000077.1 GCA_903905335.1 uncultured Methylococcaceae bacterium | reverse complement strand
TCAATAGTACCCTGACGATGACAAAAGTTTTCAGCGGATTCCAATAGTATTTTGATGATGACAAAAGTTTTCAGCGGATTCCAATAGTATTTTGATGATTACAAAAGTTTTCAGCGGATTCCAATAGTATTTTGATGATGACAAAAGATTTCAGCGGATTCCAATAGTACTTTGATGATTACAAAAGTTTTCAGCGGATTCCAATAGTACTTTGATGATTACAAAAGTTTTCAGCGGATTCCAATAGTATTTTGATGATGACAAAAGTTTTCAGCGGATTCCAATAGTACCCTGACGATGACTAAAGTTTTCAGAAAATTCAAGCGGGGGAGTATGGTAAAACAATAGGAGCGGGTTATGCTATAGCTAACCCGCTTCGACTATGAGATTTACTTAGGTGCGGTTAAATCAAGCGTGTGCTTGGCTTTATTAGCATCATCGGTAGGTTTGTTCGTACTGTTTTTGTTCTTTGTAGAAGGCGTTGAGTTGCCTGTGTTTGAGCTTGAATTGTCGTCTAGCAAATCGACATCTTGACTAGAATTTCCATCATGTATCAGAAAGTCACGATTTTGTAGGTAAGAGTTTTTAATAAAATCATAACGATTAACAGAGCCTTCATTCATGATTTTTTCAGTCGTTAGCAAGTTGGCGCGTTTATCAACCACATCAACGGCTTTTGAGCCAGCAATAGCGGCGCTGATAGCTGTGGTTCCAAAAGCAGAGACATAAGTTAATGGGTTAAACAAAGCATCGCCGACTATGCCAACTGCATCTCTTGGGTTGCTAGGGCCAAAAAATGGTAAAACCAAATAAGAGCCAGCAGGAACTCCCCAAACACTAAGTGTTTGTCCGAAATCTTCTTGATGTTTAGGTAAATCGATTAGTTTTGCTACATCAACAAAGCCGGCTACGCCCACGGTGGAGTTGATTAATAATCGACGTGCATCCATGCCACCTTGGTTTAGTTTAAATTGTAATAAGTCATTGATAGTTACGCCTATGTCATTAATGTTACTGAAGAAATTAGTGACGCCTTCATTGACAAAGGTTGGAGTGATCCACTGATAACCTTTTGCGACAGGCTTTAAAATAGCTTTGTCCAAATTATCGTTAAAAGACTGAGTGCCTTGATTCCAGCCTATCCAAGGGTCATTTTTTTCTGGCTTAGGCGAGGTAGTTGCACAGCCGGTTAGAGCCATAGCTAGCGCTAAACTAGATAATAGTAAGGGTTTATGAGTGATCACTTTGTTTTGATTCATGATAAATTTATTCCTGCTTTTAAGTAGCGTATTTATTAAAAAGTATTATGAGTTACTGTTAGTCTTTTATCATTGGCACTTATAGCATAATCTGCTCATAAAAAGCATGAGATTATGCTATTTTGGATGATGATAACGCGTTTTATTTGCCTTTTCTATCTTAATGGTTTTGGCTTTATTTTTAGTTACGACTTTCGGCTTAGCTATTACTTTAGCTTTAACGAGGGGTGTTTTTTTTAAAATTGGTGTCATTGAAGTGTGGTGGATGCTATGACGATGCCTACTGTTAAGTTTAGGTTTAATGATGTAAGTATCTTTGATAGCGCTTGAGTCTATGCTGGTGGGTGCCATATTGCCACAACCGAGTTGAAAAGGTGGTGTGCCGCCAGTATTGCTGGCCATGGCGTTAATATTAGTTTCAGGATTTGTATCGAATCGATTAGCAAAGCCGTCATTCATCATTTTTATCATAAGTTGATAACGCTCTGGACTGGTCATGCCACCTAAGATGACACCAATGAGGCGCTTGCCGTTTTGGTTGGCTACAGAAATGAGATTGTATCCAGAGCCGCAGGTAAAGCCTGTTTTCATGCCTTCTGCGCCAGGATAGTTAGCAGTAAACTTGTTGATCCCACGTAGTTCGCGGCCCTTAAAATTAAAAGTGTGTGCAGAAAAGAAAGGGTAATAATTAGGGAAGTTTTGCTGAGTTTTCCAGGCAAGTAGTGCCATATCACGTGAGGTAGTTACTTGCCACGGATGTGGAAGGCCTGTTGCATTCATAAAATGAGAATCATACATGCCTAAGGAATGTCCCTTAGTGGTCATTTTGATGGCGAAACTTTCTTCAGTGCCGCCTAAATGTTCGGATAACACCACAGCAGCATCATTCGCAGAGCGTGTTATAACTGCCAATATAGCCTCTTGTACTGTTAGCTTTTCACCTGTTCTTAAGCCGAGTTTACTTTGGGGTTGTCGTGCAGCGTGCGGGGAGGCGGTTAAGATGTCGTTAAGATGAATTTCACCGGCTTTTAAGGCATCAAAGGTCATGTATAGCGTCATGACTTTGGTGAGAGACGCTGGATACCATGAATGAGTCGCGTTTTCTTCATGCAAAACACTGCCAGTGGCAGCATCAATCATGATAGCTGCATGGCTAGCATAACTGTAATTAGGGGTTAAAAGTAAACAGGCGTGAAGCAAAAGCAGTAGTATCGATTTCACAGTATTCATTAAAAACAAGAGCTCTCAGTTATGGATCGGTTATTTTCTTACTATAAAATCGAGTAAGATTTAAGGTAAGCCCTTAAGTGTATGTGATTTTTTCGCTGACGAATTAGTAATATTGTCAATATTATAGATGGCTGATTACTGTAATCAAAAACCTACGTTCAATTTAATTATATATTTTAAAGCGTAATAAAGGTTATGTCAGTAAATTCGATGGGTATTCTATCAAATTGATCGTTTTAGTAATATGTGATTTTATAAAAGGCTTAAGCTTTTTCGTAATCTATACTTCAGACAATATATTCCGTTATAGCGTCGAATGAGATGAATAATGGATTATTTTGAGGAATTTGAATTTAAGACACTTTTTGGCAATACGAAGAAAAGCAATATTAAATCTAGTCGGTATTCTAAACAGGGGCTACCAACTTAAAGCGGGACAGCTTCAGCGCAGACGAAAGGCTCAGGGCGAAAGACTAAGCCTAGGAGGCTAGCAACTTAAGGCGTGACAGGCGCTCAACAGACCAGTCCTTAATCGTTTTAGTTAGCGGAAGCTAAATGCTCATAGCTGTTATCAAAACTATTATCGAGTTGGTAAAAAAGAATTGATCGCCACTTATCAAGCGACGAGCACTTAGCAAAGTATTACACAAGAGTGAACTATTGCCTTCACAAAGTATATCAGGATGTTGAGCCGGTTCTAGGGAGACCTGTTACGCCAATGAAATTTGGAGTCATAGTTTATCGGATCATTATCGAAAATAAATTGAAGTAATCCTATTGTATAAATGAAATTAATGATTCCAAGTAGCGTAAGTGATTTACTAAGGACATAGAGTTGGCATTGATGTTGGGGCACGCTAATGAAATAGAGCAGAGTTCTAAAATTGAGTACAATGATCAGCATTATTGAGCAGAATCGATGGCATATGATTATTAAGATAGTGCTTTTATTAACCTTGGCAGCTTTTTGCATGATAATGCTTGCTGATTTGTTATTGAGCCTAAGCTTGCCTAGTCTGCCTGAGTTATTGACTCAATTAGGTATAATTACACTCTTAAGTGCATTTTTGTTGTTAGTGGCAACCGGCTTATTAATGGTCATTAAACGTACTTTATTGACGTGGTGGGTTTATTTTTCAGCTAGTCAGCGCTTACAGCGACGTTTATGGTTTATTCAGGCTAAACAAGATAGGTTGGTGCGCTTGTTGTATTTTAAAACGGTGCAAATTAGTTACTTTAAGCAATTAAAAAGAAAACAGTTGTTAAAAGCTAATGATCAAAAGCAGTTACAGACTATATCTAAAAAGATTGTTAGGGATTTATCACGGCTTAAGCGGCAGTTACCTAAAGCGACTTATGTGCAATTACAACAAGAGCATAAGCGGTGGCTAGCGCTAGGGGATCTGGATGCGTTGTTAACGTTACAGCAAAAGATTGAGGATTGTGTTTAGCTGTTTTATAAAACAATAGCTGAATCTATTGCGTTCTAATTTTGGGCTAGCAACTTAAGGCGTGACAGGTGCTAGACTTACCCTTTGCCTTTCATCCTTTGTCTGTGCTTAGAAGAACCCTGCCTAAAATTGAACGATTAAGCTAGTGTCCCGTCTTAAATTGGTAGCCTAATTTTGATAGGGCTTTCGCTTAATTAAACAGCATTGATGCAGGGCGTGAATAATATTTGCAAACGGTAGATGGAAGATTATATGCAGGCTTTTAGATAATGACGACGATAAAACGTTGGGCTTTTATGTTTGTTAGGTTTTTTTATACGCTAAAAGATGAAGGCTTGCAGTGGCAAGTAGCTAATCAAGAGCAACTGCTTAAATTAAAGTATGAGCGTGCTATAGCTGAAAAAACCCTAGAGGTAGAATTAAAAAATAAAAGTATTATGTTAGCCCATCAAATTTCGCTGCTAGAGACTAAGAATGAAGCAGAGTTAGTGATGCTTAAGATTCAATGTAAGCAAGACATTAAAGACTATAAGCAATATTTAAGTTCTTTAGATCAGCTTAAGCACTCTATGCAGTTAAGTTATGATCATTTGCCGATAGCGGTTGCCTATACTATTCATCATCATGCTAAGCAATTGTTGAATAAAATGTGGGACGCTGAGGATCTTGAAACAAAAATGCGCTTTGAAATGCAGTTGTTACAGTTTATGACTACGGTTCATGAGGATGCCCGTTTAAATTTAGAAGGGTCATCTGAGGAAAATCTACCGCAAAACACTTTGAATTTAATTCAGTCATTAATGGTTAATGATCATTAAATTCGTCTTTTAAAGTTCCTAAAACTAAAATAACTGATTACTGCTAATAGCAGCCATACGGTCACTAATGGCCCAATCACTCCATCATAGCTACTTACTAGGTAGTGATATTCTGAATTAAAGTCGGTATTAAATAGCTTCTTATTCAATTTGATTTGCCAGACCCAGCAGGTATGGCAACCGATGCAAAATCCTAAGCTAGATTTTACTTGCGTCCTTAGTACCCCTAGAAAAATACCAACCATTAATAAAGCTAGAAAGGCTGAGAAAATAGCTGGGTTTAATAGGTTTGTGAAGGCTTCCGTGAGTAGGGTAAAGCCGCTATAGATCTTAAGGTCTTGGGCTAAGATGTTGGTGTTACTGTTTATAAAATGCAAGGCAGCATAATAAGTAGCGCTAATAATGATCGCAGGCATAACTGATAGTTTCTTATGTAAACTGATTAGTAACAGACCTCTAAATAAGGGCTCTTCAATTAATGAAATCAGTAATGCGAGTAGTAGGCTGATGATTAAGTTTTTGACAATTAAGCCTGTTGACCAGATTTGACTCTCATCTATTACATTAATACCCAGTAAGTACAAGGCAACAAAAACTGGCATTAAGGTGATAAAACCAAGGCCAAAGCCGAGTATTAGTTGTTTTAAAAACACCGGTAGAGAGGCAAAGCCCAGTTCCTCCTTATTAATTTTAAGGTAAGACGCAATGGGGAAAATACTTAAAATGAGTAATACTTGGGTGCTTTTACTGATAATTTTTCTAAACTCGACAAACTCACCAAAGCCTAGCACTACAAAATAGCTGATGAAGCAGGCTAATGCTATCGCAATGAGTAATACCCCGACTGGTAACAGAGCATAATAAAGTGTGCGTAACATTTAAGATTCTGAGCTTGCTAGGGTAGGTGGATTGGTAAAATCACCCCAGAGCATTTGTACGGCTGCTAAGGCGGCTAATGAAGCTGTTTCTGTTCTTAAGATGCGCTTACCCATGCTAACAGGGATAAAGCCCGCTGCTTTGGCAAGTTCTCGTTCTTGATCTGCAAAGCCACCTTCAGGGCCAGTGAGTAAAGTCACTTGTCCGTTGATGGGACTAAGTTCGGCGAGTGAGGTTGTGGCATAAGGATCAAGAAATACTTTGAGTCCTTGTTGCTGGCCTACCCAGTGTTGCAAATGATGAATATCTATTAAAGGCGGCACTAGGGTTCTGCCACTTTGTTCTGCGGCATGTTGGGCTATTTTTTGCCAATGTAATAAGCGTTGTGGCCTTTTCTCACCTTTAAGTTGTACTACGCAATGTTCGGTCAATAAGGGTGTAATGTGATTAACACCTAATTCGACGGCTTTTTGTACGGTAAAATCCATGCGGTCTCCGCGTGAAATACCTAAGCCTAAAGTGACTATTAGAGGTGATTCTACGTTACGCTCTATCCACTGCTTAATGTCTATGAGTACCGCTTTGCGACTAACTTCAGATATGCTGCCTAAGTATTCACCACCGTTGCCATTGAAAAGAATGATGTCGGTATCTTTTTTTAAGCGTAATACCGTTCTGACATAATGACCATTGTCTTCATCAAGTTCTATGGTCTTGCCTGTGCTTAAGGTGGCTGTGGTATATAATCTGGAAACTCTCATCTTAATCCTTAAGCGCCCACTGAATGCCCTCAAAAGCAACTTTAGCAATTAGTAAAAGCTCTGCTTCGGTGATGATGTATGGGGGCATAAAATAAATGACATTACCTAGTGGACGTAGTAATAAACCCTTAGATAATGCGTATTGGTAAACTTTAAGTCCGCGGCGTTCTTGCCACGGGTACGGTTCACGCGTTTGTTTGTTTTTGACTAGTTCGATAGCGACTATCATACCTCTTTGTCTAACTTCAGCGACATGGGCATGTTCAATAAAATGAGTGGTCATCTGCTTCATGATGGCCGCTAGTCGTTTATTGTTTTCGATAACGTTGTTCTGTTGAAAAATCTCTAAAGTGGCTAGGCCTGTTCTGCAAGCTAAGGCATTGCCCGTATAGCTGTGCGAATGTAAGAAAGCATTCAGTTTATGATAATCGTCATAAAATGCTTGATAGATTTCGTTAGTAGTCATGACGGCTGACAATGGTAAATAACCACCGGTTAAGCCTTTAGATAAACACATGAAATCTGGACTGATAGCCGCTTGTTCACAGGCGAATAAAGTGCCTGTGCGACCAAAGCCCACAGCGATTTCATCGACGATTAAATGCACTTGGTATTTGTCACAAGCAGCACGTAGTAAGCTTAAAAAAATAGGATCATACATGCGCATGTTGCCTGCGCATTGAACTAAGGGTTCTATAATGACAGCGCAAACGTTTTCGGAGTGTTGTTGTAAGGTGTGTTCCATGAGCTCAAAACGGCGCGTGGAATAATCTGCCCAAGATTCACCTGCTGCTCGGAAGTAGCAATCAGGGCTGGGTACGGTAATAACCTCCATTAATAAGGGTGCGTAGGTTTCTTTGTATAACGCAACATTTCCGACCGCTAGAGCGCCTAATGTTTCACCGTGATAACTGTTTTCTAAGGTGATGAATTTGGTTTTATTTGTGTGACTATTATTGCGCCAATAATGAAAGCTCATTTTGAGTGCGACTTCTACCGCTGCAGAGCCGTTATCGGCATAGAAGCAGCGCTCAAGGCCTTTAGGCGTTACTGCGACCAATTGTTCTGCTAAATAGATAGCGGGTTCATGGCTGAAGCCAGCAAATATGACTTGTTCTAGCTTGTCGATTTGATCTTTTAGTGCAGCATTAATGTGTGGGTTCGCGTGACCAAATAAATTAACCCACCACGAGCTAATGGCGTCTAAGTAGCGATTGCCATCAAAATCTTCTAGCCATACGCCTTGGCCTTTTTTGATAGGAATGATAGGCGAGTTTTCATGGTCTTTCATTTGTGTGCAAGGATGCCACAAAACCGAGAGGTCACGTTCTGAAAGAGACTGATTGCTCATGTGATCGCTTTTAAGAGTATTCTTAGACTATGGTTTTAGGCGATCTAAAATAGCTAAACAAGGTGCGGATTGATTCATGGTGTAAAAATGTAGTCCTGGTGCACCATTGTCTAATAAACGTTGGCAAAGTTCGCTAACGACATCTAAGCCAAAGGCCTGTACAGAGGCTTTATCATCACCAAAACTTTCTAGACGTTTTCTCATCCAGCGCGGAATATCTGCCCCGCACATTTCTGAAAAACGAAATAGCTGAGTATATTGAGTAATAGGCATAATGCCTGGCACTATAGGAATAGTGATGCCAGACTTTTCACAATTGTCGATGAAGTTAAAGTAGGCTTCGGCATTATAAAAATATTGAGTAATTGCGGCATCGGCTCCGGCTTCGACTTTGCGTTTAAAGTTTTTAAAATCTGCGTTGGCTGACTCGGATTGTGGGTGTACTTCTGGATAAGCGGCCACATGTATTTGAAAATGATCACCACTTTCTTGGCGTATGAATTCGACTAATTCATTTGCGTAACGAAACTCACCGGCTGACATCATGCCAGAGGGTAAATCACCTCTAAGCGCGACTATCTTACTAATACCATTATCTTGATAATCTTTGAGTATGGCGCGGATATTGTCTTTTGTTGATGCAACGCAAGATAAATGCGGCGCAGCGGCAGTACCTTGGTTTTGAATATCGATAACCGTATCAAAGGTTTTGTCACGAGTTGAGCCACCGGCACCGAAAGTGACGGAGAAAAAGTCGGGGTTTAGTGCTGCGAGTTTGTTATAAACCTGTTGTAACGTTACCGCACCTTCAGGTGATTTAGGAGGGTAAAATTCAAAGCTAAACAGTTGGGCGTGTTTTTGTTGTGAGTGCATGTAGGTAAGTGTAGGTTGGGTTAGCAAAGTGTAACCCAACAATAAGCCGTTTAATATTGGGCTATACTACACGTGATCGTTTATTAATCAATAACGATAATGATCAGCTTTGTAAGGGCCTGCAACAGGCACGTTAATGTATTTAGCCTGCGCATCAGTCAAGACTGTAAGATTCACACCTATTTGTTGTAAATGTGATCTTGCAACTTTCTCATCTAATATTTTAGGTAAGATATACACTTCATTCTTGTAGCTGGCTGAGTTCTTCCATAACTCGATTTGCGCTAATACTTGGTTGCAAAATGAGTTAGACATCACAAAGCTTGGATGTCCTGTGGCACAACCTAGATTAACTAGGCGACCTTCAGCTAAAATAATTAGGCGTTTTCCATCAGGAAAAATAACGTGATCGACTTGAGGTTTGATATTTTCCCATTCATATTGACGTAATGAGGCAATTTCAATTTCAGCATCAAAATGACCAATGTTACAAACTATAGCTTGATCGCGCATCGCTAACATATGTGCATGCGTAATAATGCTGAAGTTTCCTGTCGCTGTCACAAAGATATTGGCGATAGGGGCGGCTTCTTCCATGGTGACGACGCGGAAACCTTCCATTGCCGCTTGTAGCGCGCAAATAGGATCGATTTCTGTAATCAAAACCGTTGCACCCAAGCCACGCAAAGATTGCGCGCAACCTTTACCGACATCACCGTAACCGCAGACCACGGCAATTTTTCCGGCAATCATGACATCCGTTGCACGTTTAATACCATCGACTAAAGATTCACGGCAACCATATAAGTTATCGAATTTTGATTTAGTAACCGAATCATTGACATTAAACGCAGGCACTTTCAAGGTACCGTTAGTTACCATTTCATACAGGCGTAATACGCCTGTCGTGGTTTCTTCAGATAAGCCTTTTACATCGGCCATTAATTCAGGGTAGTTGTTATGCATTAAGGTGGTTAAATCACCGCCATCATCCAAAATCATATTAGGGCGCCAGCCATCAATGCCGTCAATAGTTTGGGCTATGCACCATTCAGCTTCTTCTTCAGTTTCGCCTTTCCAAGCGAAAACAGGAATGCCTGCGGCGGCAATGGCTGCAGCGGCATGATCTTGTGTGGAAAAAATGTTGCATGAAGACCAACGCACTTCTGCACCTAAAGCAGTCAGTGTTTCAATTAAAACCGCTGTTTGTATGGTCATGTGTAAACAACCAGCAATGCGTGCGTCTTTTAGCGGTTGTTCTTCACCGTATTCTTTACGTAAAGCCATTAAGCCTGGCATTTCAGTTTCGGCTATGTTGATTTCTTTACGGCCCCAGGCTGCTAAAGAAATGTCGGCAATTTTATAATCTTGAAAGCTCATCTGTATTCCTGTGTTAGCGTTTAATTAAAGACCTGCCGCATCTTTTAATGCGTCAACCTTGTCTGTTTTTTCCCAGCTAAAGCTGTCTTCGGTACGACCAAAGTGACCATAAGCTGCAGTCGTTTGATAAATGGGCTTTAATAAATCTAAGGTCGCAATTAAACCTTTAGGTCTTAGGTCAAAAGTATCTCTGACAATTTGTACTAGTCTGTCTTCGCTTAATTTGCTAGTGCCAAACGTTTCAACAGTGATAGAGGTAGGTTCAGCAATACCGATGGCATAAGATACTTGAATTTCACAACGCTCGGCTAAGCCTGCAGCAACAATATTTTTTGCTACGTAGCGAGCCATGTAGGCAGCGGAGCGATCAACTTTAGAGGGATCTTTGCCAGAAAAGGCACCGCCACCATGTCTTGCCATACCGCCGTACGTATCGACGATAATTTTACGGCCAGTTAAACCACAATCACCTACAGGACCACCAATAATGAATTGGCCTGTCGGGTTGATAAAGAATTTAGTGTCTTTATGTAACCATTCTTTAGGCAGTATCGGCAGGAT
>CAIVGC010000076.1 GCA_903905335.1 uncultured Methylococcaceae bacterium | reverse complement strand
TTAAATGCACTTTATAGTACAAACGACCTAGATGATCAGGTATTTTTAACTACGAAGCCAGCCGTGATTCATAAGCATGAGCCAGATTAATAAGATCTTTACCTATCGATTAGGCAATCATTGCGCAATTCTTTAGTAATTCAATCAACTTTTAAACAATAGCTTACTGATTGCACTGTTGTTATTGAGCAAACCAGTCAATACCAAGCTTTGTTAAGACAAAGACAAAAGCCAGTCAAGATCGAGTATCGGCTAAAAAACTTAGCCTTTACAGGGATTGTTGCAAACTAACAACCAGCAATTCTAATACCAAAAAGCAATAGAAACTTTTGAAAATCTGCTTGAATCTATGGCTAAGGCAGAGCACTATCTGGGTGCACGTTGCCTAAGGCAGCGATTAATTCCGATATATTAATAACACTCACTTGCAGGTGACTCGCATGCAAAACCCAGATGAACAAAACAACGAAATAGAAAAAACCATAACAATTCCAACCTATTCAGATGACGAGCCGCCTCCTACCAACCCTATTAAAGCAGCCGCTATGGTTTTAGGTGGACTAGGACTTTTGTTTTCTATTTTCACTTTATTACCCATGCTTTTTACGCTGATGTCCGATGGTGATTTTCGAGCTCCGGCAGAGATTCATCCGACTGATACGGCGGCAAAAAAGCTAAGCCAAAGCAACTATCAAAGTAATGGCTATAACAAATAAACAACTCCCTATTAATAAGCTCAGACTTAGCTCACTTTTAACCTAGGCATCATAATGAAATTAAATTACTGTTGGTTTTTTCTTTTACTCTTAGTCTCTAGCAACTCATGGGCTTACGGCAGTAGCAGTAGCTCTAAAGCCTGCACCAAACCAGAGTTTAGCCAATTTATACCCGCAGAAAACTCAAGCATTGCAGCAGGCTCTTCTTTTTCTTTTTTCGCCTCGGCAAACACCTATCCAACTACTATTAAAGTCACCGTTAAAGGCTTGCCTGTTGAATTGAGTATTACACCTAAAGAGGCCGCCGGTTTTCAAGTAAAGGGCACGCTGCCTAAATCATTACATGATGATTTTGCCAGAATAAGCATTAACGCTGAGGGTCAAAAGAACTGTAAAGGTGATGGCGGCTGGTTGGTTAATATTACTAAGTAGACCTTTGGGACAACATCTTTTTGTCCCTACAACATTAAACCTGATTAGCAAGATACTTCAGCTAATGTAAAAATGTTCGTCGTTCCGGCATTACCTTGCTGCTGAAGCATCTTTAATAATCAGGACATTAAATAAGCGTTTTCCTTCGAGCGACCAGCAAACCATCACGCGTAGGATTAATAAAGGCATCAAAGTCTGGATCATTAAATATCAAGCGATTATGTTCGCGTATAGCCTCAGTCCATCCGGTAAAAACATCGGAATACTGGTCAACAGCAACTCTACCGCGCCAAAGTACATTATCAGCAATATATAATCCACCGGGGCGTATACGCTCTTTAGCCAGCAACCAAACTTCAGGATAATCACCCTTATCGACATCGTTATAACAAATATCAAATAAGCCAGTGGTATCGGCAAAGGCCGCCTGAGCCATCTCAGTACGAAAATCAATACGATCCCATAAACCGGCAGCGCTAAGATAGCCCTCAGCTTTCTGTTGATTAAGAAAGTCCGCCTCACTGCAAATCACTTGCCCGTTTGCGCCTACCGCTTTAGCAAACCAATAAGCCGAATAACCATAGCCGCTGCCAAACTCAAAGACCCGCTGAGCATTGATCATTTTGGCCATGGTTTCTAAGAACACACCGGCTAAGCGGCCGACGATAGGGAAATTATTTTTGAGCGCCAAGGCTTCCATTTCCAAGAGTACCGGATGATCGGTAGGCTCTAGCAAACCGCGC